>JBLWTS010000020.1:0-38712 GCA_048270045.1 Aequorivita sp. | reverse complement strand
GCCTATCAAATTTCATATAAATATGGCAATGATAATACCTATAGTACTACCGAAAAGATGAAAGTGGCCTATGGCACGGCTCCTGATGCAGCTGCTATGTCAACGCAATTAGCCAATTATCCAAAAATTAAGAATGGAAATGCCTCTGTTGATGCAATTACTTTTATTCCATCAGCAAACGGAGTTTACTACTTTGGATTCAATGCATATTCTGCATCGTATCAGTATTTCTTGTATTTAGATGATATTGTAATAAATATCCCGAGTTGTCAAGCCCCTTCCCTGCCAACGGCTACAAATGTTACCGAAAACTCCGCCCACCTGAGTTGGACTCGAGGTTTCAGCGAAAACGATTGGGAAGTAATCTATGGCACTTCTGGTTTTGACCCTACCATCGCCGGGACTTCACTAGGTGTAACAGCAAATCCACAGACTACAATAACCGGACTAGACGATAGCACCAGTTATGACTTCTATGTAAAATCTAATTGTGGGATAGGTAACGAAAGTATTCTAATTGGACCCGTAAGTTTTACAACACCCTGCGAGGCCACTACAATCCCTTATGTTATTGATTTTGAAAGCACTACAATACCTGACCTACCAAGCTGCACCTCAAGAGAGAATGCGGGTGATGGCAATGATTGGGCATTGGCCGCTAATCCTAGTCTTGGTTTCAGTGGTCAAGTTTTAAGCTACGCTTGGAATACAGACAATGTCGCCAATGCTTGGTTCTATACACGAGGAGTGGAACTAGTGGCTGGAATGGGATATCAAATTTCCTATAAATACGGCAATGATAATACCTTCGGTAGTGTTGAGAAAATGAAAGTGTTTTATGGTCTCTCTCCAGAAGAAGCTGCAATGACAACTCGATTGGCCAACCATCCGAATATTAATAGTGGAACTGCGACTGAGAATACCGTCGCCTTTTCTCCCACCGTAAGTGGAGTATACTATTTTGGCTTCAATGCCTATTCCGATCCCGATCAATATTTCTTACTTCTGGACGATATAGTCATCGAACCTTTTTCTGGTTATTTATATTCAAATGGAGCCTGGACACCTCAAAACCCTAGTGGAATTGCTACAGCATCGGAGAATATCCTTGTGAGTAACGGAGTGGGAAATCTTACCGCTGATACTAACATAAAAAACATCACCGTTTCATCTGGTGCTACTTTAGAAATTGAAAATGTTCTGAACCTGTATGGCGATATTACCAACAACGGTAAATTGGTGTTTGTGAGCACTGCTACAGGCAACGGTGAACTTGGGTTTGTTTCTGGAAGCTCCACTATCAGGGGGAAAGCCACCGTGCAACAGTATATGAGTCATAATCGTGCCTATCGAATGGTAAGCAGTCCAGTTACTACCACCAACTCCATCCATGCCAACTGGCAGGAAGGCGCCACAAGCAACACTCACAATCCAAGGCCCGGCTTTGGAACCCACATTACAGGAAGTACTGTAGATCAATTTAAAGGTTTTGACGGTACGGGTACAGGGAATCCCTCAATGTTCACAGTGAATGTGGCAAGCCAACAATTTGTGCCCATTCCGAATACCAACTCTAAAAAGCTAACTGCGGGAGATGCCTATCTACTTTTCGTTCGCGGTGATAGAAGCATTGATTTAAACAACAATTTCGCTGCGGGAGAAACCGTGTTGCAAGCCACTGGCACACTCTTCACTGGCTCACAGACACAGAATTTCTCTGCAGCAAGGTCTGGAAAATTCATTATGTTCGGAAACCCGTACCAAAGTGCTGTAGACGTGAACGAAGTGTTCAAAGCAACCAACGGTTCCTCG
This sequence comes from Aequorivita sp., assembly GCA_048270045.1. Lineage (GTDB taxonomy): Bacteria > Bacteroidota > Bacteroidia > Flavobacteriales > Flavobacteriaceae > Aequorivita. The sequence goes on along the minus strand of JBLWTS010000020.1, from coordinate 36,900 downwards.
CATGTTAGCACTAATAAGTATTATGTATACGACCCAACTCTTGGAGATCATGGAGCCTATGTGACCGTGATTCTTCCTGGAGGCGGAAATACCTCCGGCTCCTTTGCCAATCAATATTTGCAACCTGGACAAGCTGCACAGGTGGCCGCCACTGGAACTGGTGCTACCTTGGTCTTTAAAGAAGTCAATAAAGCACCTGGCAATTTCACCGCCAGTAGCAGAACGTCGTTATCAGAAAACAATATGCTGACCGTTCAGCTTTACACCACTGAAAACTTTAGTAATGGCGGTCCAGTGCATGACAGCTTCGGAATTGTGTTTGGCGAAGGTTACAGCAATAGTCTCAATTCCCTTGATGCAGTTAAACCGATGAATTTTTATGAGAACCTAAGTATAGATAACGACGGAACTTATTTAAGTTTAAAATACCGAGAAATGCCACAGCCTGCTGAAGTGTACACTCTTTACAGTAATGGTTATAATCATATTAATTACACTCTGAAATTAACAGTAGAAGGCTTAGATAACGTTCTTCTTTATCTTGATGATCATTTTACGGGTACCAGTACTCTCCTGAGAACTGGAGAAAAAACGTATGCCTTTAGAGCAAACGCAAATAAACCAGAGAGCCTAGCTACCGATCGTTTTTCCATCCGTACTGAAGCGCGGCTTGGAGTTGATAACAATGATTTCCTTGCTGGCATACGTCTATTCCCAAACCCGTTGAACGCTGACACGTTTTATATAAATGCACCCAGCTTAAACGGCGAGGAATTAAAAGTTGGCATCAACGATTTAAGTGGCCGAAAAATATACGAACAAACACTTGAGTGCAGATCCAATACCATAACAGTACCCATGGGCAGCAATATTGCCTCAGGAGTTTACCTCGTAACTCTTAAACATGGTGAGGAAATTCACACCTATCGATTGATAAAGGAGTAGTAACCAAAAAAATAAAGCTATATGAAAACGAAACCAAATAGAAATACAGCTAATAGCACTACACGAAGCAAAGTGAAGGTTCTACTTTTTTGCATACTACTTATGGGTAGCTTGGCAGTCAATGCGCAAATAACGCTTCCTGGAGGAGACGCCAATATTCCTGATGCACCTATTGATGGATTCTTGAGCGTAGCACTCATCGCAGGAGCCTGTATCGGCCTGCGAAAGCATTTAAAAGGACTGAAAGACTCAAATTGAATATTAAAAACATTTTATTAGATCCAATACCCAGATGAAAAAGAGAGGAAGCCCACAAGGGCTCTTCTCTTTTTGGTTAAGAACCGATTGAAATTAATTCCCTTGTTCTCGTCGCTCTTCTCCTACTTCAAAGTAATTTCTAACAACTTTATACGAGCCCGAATCAGAAAAGCCTTCTAAACGAATCTCGTAGGTTCCCAAAATATCTGAGGTGAAAAAAGTGGTTGTATATCCTTCTTTTTGAAGCACGACTTCGGGTTGCCATAACAACTGTACTCTGTAATCAGGAATTCTTGCAAGCGCCGATGCATGGTTATAATCTGTTTGGTAGCGTTGTTTCTTCTTAATTGCAGGCGGCAGATTGAATTCTTCAACTTGATTTTTTGAAAGCGTAGGCTTAAAATCGCCTTTTTTGGTTTTAACGGAAATAATTCCACTATACAATTTGGGTCCGTAACGATAGGGAGCCTTGATTACACGAATACTATTTATTTCATGGGCTTTATACTCAATAAGTTCATTATTGTTCTGAATTAACATTCCATCGACCAATACTAAAGGAGGAATGTCGTTGAATTTTCCAATTCCATTTGGGTCATAGTCGTTATACACCAAAAACCGACTGGTTTCCCCCGAACCTCTTATCGCCGCAAGCGTAATTATTTCAACAAAAGTCTCTCTCACTGAAGGAAAACGGGTGTAATCATCCAATAAATAAAGTGTTCCAAGGTTATTATAAAAAGGAGAATGTGGAGCTTTTGCTAGAATACTATCTCCCTTTTTGTCGAAATAGGCGTTCTCAATTTGAATTTGCACACTGCGTTCCTGCAACCATTCCTTTAAACTGGGGTCAAGTCTTAATACACTCGATTCCATTTTGCTGGGAATTAACTTTTTATCATCGAAATCAAGTCTGTAATTGGACGCAGAGTCAGAAGATTCAACCAATTGCACAATACTATTTTCAGAGCTGTATTCTTCCGAAACCGAAAAGAAAAACCGACCATTTTTGTTTGTCTTGGCCGTTTTAACAATGAAGTCTTTTCCTGGAATGGTAAGGGAAACCACTTTGTCTGCAACAGGACTGTTGTCGGAATTCAAAACAACCAATCCCGAAATTAACTCCCCTCTTACTTCAGGAATGTAAAATGTTTCGGAAAGAGCATTTTTTATGGGCTCGTCAGTTTGTTTTGGAATCTTTACAGGATTTATCTTTCTCACTGAAAGCAGATAGTTCCCACTATTTTCTCCTAAAAGATTTTCAATAGAAACAGTTACCTTATCCCGGAAACCATAATTCTGCTTGTCAGCATTAATTTTAATAGGTTCTTCATGGACATTTCGTTTGAAAAAACTATAATCCTTTTCTGAAATTGCGTTTAGGGCGATTGTATCAGCCGCCATCTTATCTGTTCCGGCTTTTGTGAAAGTATTAATTACATAAATTTCCTTTTCATCAAAAGCGGCAATCTGATTGTTTCTGGAAAAATTAGTGTATCCTATTAATCGATAAATTCCAGTCTTTAAATTTGAGGGTAGAAAAAAATCACTGTTTGCAATTCCATTTTCAAGTTTCAATTTATGGTTGAATACAATAGAGTCATTTTCATTTTGAAGTGAAACGTAACCCACTTTACTCAGGGTACTTTTTTTGTTTGAATCATTCAAAACAGTGATTTCATATAAAAGAGATTCCCCCGCCAAAAGAATATTTGAGTTTATGGAAAGTTTCGGTTGTTCTTTTGGAAACACATTTATATCAACCTCAAGTTCATTCCTAGGTATTTGTGCCGTGGCTACAAAACCCATTAAAACAAACATTATGATTACGATGTTTTTTGTCATAATTAGTCTTCCCAAAAATCGGGTTTTACATTTGATGAAAAATAGGTACAAACACTGCACTCTGGCTGCACGATTCTATATATTAGCATAGAAGACACATGGATTATTTCATAGTGTAAATAATTTAAATAAGTCGCCAAAGCGCGTCTTTCATCAGGATCATTATCCAATTCCGTATTGTCCCAATAATCGAGACTCAGAACTTCGCAGTCCACAAAATAAGGTGGTTCCTCCAATCCAACATCCTTATAATTAAAATAAATCCGCTTTGAAGTCATAGAAGAAGCTTCAAAAAACCCTATCACCTTCTCTTCTGGATTTGCTTCAGAAATTACATTTCCAACCACATAGCCTGGCTGCCCTTGAGACAGCAAACTTTGAACACTGCCCATTTCCTTCAATATTCTGTAAAAAGTATATGCTTCCACACTTTGGACATATTGTTTTACGAGGATACTATATCGAGTTAAAATTCTTGCATCATTTTTTGAAAGATATTTTACAGGAAACCTGAAAACCCGATTCTCATTGAGTTCAGTGGTGGCTATTTGATTGATGCCGGTAGAATATTCAGTTGAATAACATATCTCCTCAGGATCTCGGGGTGTAAGAATTATGTCGTAGGACATTGGAAACCCTGTGTAATTGATAATTTCATAAGTATAAGGTGAAGGATTCGGTGCTACAACTTTATAGGTTTCCTCGTATTCATATCTAAAATACTTGGCATTGCCTGTGGGGTCTTCCGTATTTACCAATACTTCCACTCCGTCCTTATTTTGGTTGGCATCCACAATTCGATCCGTATAAACTTCGTCCATTAAAACCGAAGGTGGCAAAGTAACTGCGGAAGAAGTAAAGTTACGACCATCCTGTGTATTGATTTTCAATGTATATGAAACATTTGGTTGAGCTTTAAATTGGTAATCGGAAACGTAAAAGCCAGTTTCATTATCCTGTGAAAAATGGAAAGTCTGCCCATCGTTTCCGATGACATTTACAATCGCATTGTTTTCAAAAATAACCGCATTTGTATCCAAGGTTGACGTTCTGCTAAGCTTGACAATTTGGGATTTCATTTCATCTGTTATGGTGCTTTCCACCACTAAAACATTTTCATAACCGTTAGATTCAATTTCGAAGGGCTCCGTACAACCACTTGCAAAAAGCAAAATTGAAAAAAACACAATGTAAAGAATCTTTGTTTTCATGCTTTCTAAAACTTAAAGTTATACGTTATTGTAGGCACAGGAACAGAAAAAATTGAAGTTTTATAAGCCTTAATCTCTCCTGCTTCATTGACGAAAAACACAGAATAAGGATTGTTTCGCCCCAAAACATTATATACCGAAATATTGATAAAACTGTGAGCCAACTTTTTCAATTTATGATTGCCCTCTATATTAACACCTAAATCCAACCTATAGTAATCTGGGATTCTAAACTGGTTTCTGTCGCTATACAGTACTTGTTCTTCGCCAGCAAATATAAATCGTCCAATGGGGTAGGTAATTGGACGACCCGTTTGATACGTAAAGTTCCCCGAAAAACTAAACCGTTTCGTCAACTTATAATTCGCCACCACCGTAAAGTCGTGCGGCTTATCATAATTGGCTGGGAAAAAATCGCCGTTGTTTACTCGTTCTTGTAATAATTGGCTATCCAATTTTACGAAGGATCGAGAATAACTATACCCTAGATAACCATTAAATCTTCCTTCATTCTTTTTTAGGAGAAACTCCACCCCATAGGCCTTTCCCTCTCCTTGTAATAGTGCCGTTTCCAAGGTTTCATTCAGTATCAATTGAGCTCCAACCTTGTAATCTAAAATATCCTTCATCTTTTTATAATAACCTTCAAGACTAAGCTCGAGGCTCTCATCTGGTAAATTCTTAAAAAAACCAAGACTAAATTGATTGGCACGCTGGGGTTTTATATTTAAGTCCGATAACTTCCAAATATCAGTAGGTGACATTGTAGTATTAGTTGATAAAAGATGCAAATATTGAATAGTACTATTGAAACCGGCCTTTACCGAAAAATTTTCTCCTAATAAATAACGTCCAGAAATTCGATATTCTAGGCCGCCGTATGTTTTGATGAATTCATTGTTGCCATAATTTTTAACTTCAATTATAGAACTTTCACTCTTCGGAACATTATCAGCGTACACGTTTTGCGTGGCCGCTCCCATTGCCGCATAGAACGAATAGCGCAGTCCTACATCAACTAACAATTTATCGCTAACCTCAAACATATCGGATAGGTAAATTGCAGATTCGAGCCCCCTTTCTCTGTCGATGTTTTTTTCCTCTATATCTGAATTGATACCTATTGGCTTTATGCTACCTGGATCAATGGAATACAACTTACTACTTAATCCATAGCTTAGCTTGTGTTGCTTACTGAGCTTATAATTGAAATTTAGTTTTGCTTGATATTCATTAAGCTCATAACCAAAGTCAAAATCTTGGTTGGCGTGTGCTTTATAATTTATTCCGTATTTGTATTGACTGTTTACCAAAACCAGCTCTGCCCTACTCTTTTCATTAAAACTATGACCATATTTCAAGGAAATTAAACGGTTGTGATAATCAAAAACAGAATCGGAAGTAATACTAAATCGATCCTTGCTAAAATAAACAGTACCTTCAAGAGTATTATTATTGTCAATATTGTGCTTGTATTTTACAATGCCATCGTAAAAGGAAGCTTCACTGTTTTTTAGTTCCTCTTCATCAAGACTCCTTAAAATCCAGTCGGAATAAGTGGCTCGAAATCCAGCTATTAGGGAAGCTTTTTCTTTTATTACAGGAAATTCTACCGCAAGATTTGCAGTTATAGGGCCAATAGATCCTTCGCCTGCAAACTTTTCCATGTTTCCTGGTTTTGTCTCTATATCAAAAACTGACGATAATCTACCTCCATATTCTGCGGGGATACTGGCCTTATAGATTTCCATACTTCCCGTAGTAAATGGGTTAACTGCGGAGAAAAACCCCAGAAAATGTGAAGGATTATAAAGAACGGCATCGTCGAGAAGAATAAGATTTTGATCCACTCTTCCTCCTCTCACGTTAAAGCCGCTTGCTCCTTCCCCCGCCGTTTTTACTCCAGGCATTGTAGTAGCCACTTTCAGTATATCCCGCTCGCCTAAAACCAAAGGAATTGTTTTTATAGATTGAATATCAATAGTTGTTACGCCCACGACTGCGTCCAAAACGTTCGCATCCTTTTTGGATTTAACGACCACTTCCTCCAAAGATTCGGTGTTTTCTGTCAGCTTAATATCTAATTTTCCGTCCCCATACATGATCACATCCTGTCTGATTTTTTCAAAACCCAATAGATTTGTTTCCAACTTGTTTAACCCATACGGAAGCCGCAAACTAAAATGTCCTTCAGAATCTGTAAGGGCATACTTGGATCGATCTATAGTGGAAATTGAAAGATTCTGTAACGGCTCTCCAGTACTTGCACTTCTAAAAGATCCTGACAGCACATAGGTTTTATTTGCAGAATTGGGAGTTTGCTTTCCGACGGTAACCGGTTTTCGGCGCACAATTGTACTTTGCGTGGAGTATTCTTCTTGAAAAATGGGTGTGTTCCCTTCTTGCTTATTGTTCGGCTTTTGCCGCTCTTCGTTGAAAAAATTGTCGGGCAATTCGGCAAAAACGTAAGTATTATTCACGAGAATAATCTTCCCATCTTTTAAGATGTAATTGATGTTGGTGTGTTCAAAAATCCCATTTAAAACATTCCGCAGAGTTTCATTTTCAAACTTTTTAGTGACAAAATATCCTTTTAGCCAATTCTTATCAAAATAGAAGGTGCGGTTACAATTTTTCTCCACTTGCAAAATCGCCTCTTCTAATGGAGTGTGATTAAATTCGACGGTGATCCTTTGTGTATTTTGAGCGCTAACCTTCCACAAGGAAAGCATAATTAGAAAAAGTAAAAAGAAGTGCTTTTTATTCATATTTAGGACCATGCCGTTAGGGGATTATTTCATCAGAAATGCTATTTTGAAGCGGATCCAAAAAAGTGAATAGGTTTTTCATGAACCCATCTCTATCTTGTTTGTAAAGCATCCTAAACCGACGATAAAAATCCTTAATCTGGGTTTTAACCTCTGGGAATTCCCGGTATAAATCCCGTTTGGATCCTATTTGCAATAATCTTCCTTCAGATTTTAGCCAATAAGATGTAGTCGGTTTAAAGCTGTATTGTACCTGCGATTTGTAAACCCGAGATCGTTTCTTCTTCGAATGTTTTACAATAAGAGCAATGTTGTTACCATCAAAAGCAAGTTCAAAAAATTCATTTTTCCCAAAATCATTGAGACGTACAAAATGACGATTGTGAAGGGTGAATTCTGAAATAAATTCGGGAATAAGCTTTACTTCGAAAATACTTAAATTGTCATTAGATTTTGTTAGTAAATTATCTTCCAACAGGTCATATTTCAATAAAACATTTGGAAAATATTGATTCCTATACACTACCGAACCCTTGGAATAGTCAAATCCGCCGAGATATCTATATGAACCATCTGTGTTCAGAAACCGGTCGGTAAATTCAGTTCCGTTATATAAACCAGTGTTATCTAAACCGACCATAAGGTCATAAGTGCTGTATATCTTGTCTTTAGAAGTGGGTTGAGCTTGCGCCAACACTGTGATGAAAAAAAACACTCCCATTAATGAATAGAGTCTGATCAAAATATTTCTCTTATAAAATTGAAGGGAAAATTAAATAAAAATATTCTATTCCTTTCCCAATTCTCCTAAATATGAGCCGGATTTTAATTCATCGAAAAAAAATGTAACCGCGTTTGATTAAATGCATCAAACACGTAAAAACATAAGCATTCAATTTAAACCATTAAAAAAAATAATTATGAAAGAAGATGTAGCTTTTAAACCCCTGGTTGTATTTATTATAGCTTTTTTTACTTCAGTTTGCGGATTTTCACAGGACGCGCCTAATCTGAATGATGCCCAGATTGCCTCTGTTGCAGTTACAGCAAATCAAATAGATGTGGATTATGGAAAAATCGCATTGGATCGATCTAAAAATACCGATGTCCGAGAGTTTGCAAACACTATGATCAACGACCACAATGCAATCATTAAAATGGCGGTAGATTTAGCGACCAAGTTGGGAGTTGTACCACAAGACAATACCGTAACTCAATCTCTTTTAGCTCAATCAAAAGTAACCACTAAAAACTTGAACTCTTTAAAAGGCAAAGCATTTGACAAAGCCTATATCGAAAATGAGATAGCTTATCATAATGCTGTAATCGATGCCGTAAAAGGAGAATTGATTCCCCAAACACAAAATAAAGAGCTTAAAGAATTACTTCAAACAGCTGTGCCAATCTTGGAAGCTCACTACAACCACGCCAAAATGACCCAGAACAAAATTGTGAAATAATAAATTGGCTGCAATGCTTCCAGATTAAAAAACCGCTATTTTTTTATTTTTTAATTAATAGCGGCTTTTTAAATGCAATAAAAGCGAAACTGAGTTGCCGCGGAATTTTGAAATCGTGAAAACCCAAGTATCTTTGCTTCAAAGAAGCGATGAAAGCAGCAAGTTTAAAAGAAATTAAAATAGAGTTAAGCCACAAGTCCACTCAGGAATTGTTGGAGTTGTGCATTCATCTTACTAAATTTAAAAAAGAAAACAAGGAGCTACTTACCTATCTCCTTTTTGAATCCGAGGATGAGGAAGCGTTTATCCAAAGCATAAAAAATCAAGTAGATATTCAATTTGAAGCGATAAATACCAAGACCTATTTTTATATAAAAAAAAGTGTCCGAAAGATTTTAAGAGAAATTAAAAAGTTTATTCGCTATTCGCAAAACAAGGAAACTGAAGTGGCTCTTTTGATATATTTCTGTCAAAAATTAAAAGATTCAGAACCTTCAATAAAGCGAAATGCCACGCTCACGAATATATACAACCGGCAACTTTCCTACATAAAAAAGAAAATCACCACTCTGCACGAAGATTTACAATATGACTATAACCTGGAACTGGAGGAATTGGCGTTGTAGTGGTAGTTGGCTGCAGAAAAACAAGAATTAAGAAACCTGAAACAATTTTAAATGACAACACTCTACCACAATCCACGATGCAGCAGTTCGAGAGAAGCACTGCGACTACTTGAAGAAAGCGGCGAAACTATTGAAATAGTAAAATATTTAGAAACACCTCCTACTCAACAGGAATTGAGCCAGCTGATTGAATTACTCAACATTAGTCCCATTGATTTGGTTAGAACCAAAGAAGATGACTGGAAAGAGAATTTTAAGAATAAAGAACTTTCCGATAGCCAAATAATTGATGCTATGGTGAAATTCCCCAAGTTGATTGAGCGTCCCATCGCCATAAAAGGCACTCAGGCAATCATTGGTAGACCCCCAACAAAAGTTCTAGAAATCCTTTAGTAGACTTGTTATAAATAGGATTAGGATCTCGACTTCCTGACGGCCCCATTTTTAACAGGAATTTGGCACTCATTCTATTAAACCAAAGGTAGTTTCGCGAGTCCAAAAAGCTAAAACTATTCAATGAGAGTCTTATTTTCACTTCTTATTATTCTAATATCCACTGTTGGATTATTCGCACAACAAACAGAAAAAAAACAAGTAACAGTAAAAGGTAAAATCTTAGAGGAAGGAACAAACTTTCCTTTAGAGTACACTACGGTATCTTTTACAGACAGTAATGGCAAAATAGTAACGGGCGGTATTACTGATACTGAGGGTAACTACAATATAAAAGTCCCTGCTGGAATTTATACAGTTAAGTACGAATTCATTTCCTATAAAACCAAAACCTTACCGAACAGGAATCTTACAGAAAACACGACCCTCCCTACAATTTCCTTAGCTATGGATTCGGCTAGTTTGGATGAAGTGGTAATCCGTTCTGAGACCACAGAAGTACAAGTGCGACTAGACAAGAAGATATACAACATTGGTAAAGACCTTACCGCAGGAGGAGCAACAGTAAGCGACGCTTTAAGTAATGTACCATCGGTAACTGTGGATGTAGACGGAACCATTGCCCTACGTGGAAGTGAAAACGTAAAGATTTTAATCAATGGTAAGCCATCCGCTATTGCGGGATTTGGCTCTACCGACGCCCTCCGTCAGTTACCCGCTGAGGCCATTGAACGTGTGGAAGTGATTACTTCTCCTTCAGCCCGATACGATGCCGAAGGAACCGCTGGTATTCTGAATATTATCCTAAAAAAGGAAAAAACATTAGGATTAAACGGCTCTATTAGCACAAGTATCGGAGTCCCAATGAATAGCAATGCCACGGGAAATATTAATGTGAGAACCGATAAATTTAATATTTTCAATACTACGGGTGTTTATTACCGGAACGCTCCGGGGAAAGCATATTTCAACAATCACTATTTTCCGAGAACTTTTGTAGATGGCTCAGGCCAAACAGTTACAGTTGATCCTCCTTTTGATCGCATCATCGAAGATCGCAACTATGAAAGAGAGCGACAAGGCTTCAATACAAACTTAGGTATGGAATATTTTTTAACTGAAAAATCTTCCATAACGGGTAGTGTTTTCTACCGTTCGGGTACAAATAAGGACAATACAGAGAACAAAACCGTCAACTATCTTGCGAATGAACAGTTAGAGGAAAACTTGCGCGTTGAAGATAAGGATAGGGATAATTCAACCCTCCAATTTGCCCTTAATTATGAAAATAAATTCAATGAAAGTGGACACAAGCTCACAGCTGATTTTCAATATGAAGACAACAAAGACGACGAGCATTCAATTATTGGAACCCAAAGAAATTTTCCTAACACAGAAATTAGACCCTCAGAAGCAGTGACTTCGAATGTGAAAGGAAAAGAGTATTTGGCGCAAGCGGACTACGTACTTCCAATTGGAAAAAATGCCCAATTTGAAGCTGGATATAGAGGTAATTTTAACACGACCAACACTGATTATTTATTGGAACAGGAAATAGGAACTACTGGAAATTTTGTGCGCAATGACAGCCTTTCAAATATTTTTACGTACGAACAAAATGTGAACGCAATCTATTCCCAGTATGGAAATAAATTTGGAGATTTTTCATTCCTGGTGGGCCTGCGCCTGGAAAATACCGTTATGAAAGGTAGTTTGGATGCAGAGGATATAACCAATAACGCTCCCTTTGACTTGAATTTTGATAAAAATTACACAGGTCTTTTCCCTACGGTAAACTTTACCTACGAATTAAAAGAGAATGAAAACCTAACACTGGGTTATAATCGCCGAATCAATCGCCCAAGACAGTGGTATTTAAATCCTTTTCCTTCCCGCTCTAGCGAGTCCAATGTTTTTCAAGGAAACCCCGATTTAGATCCAGCTTATGCAAGTGCATTTGATTTAGGATATTTGAAACGCTGGAAAAAAATCACACTTACCTCTTCTATATATTATCAATATGAAACAGATGCCTTTGAACGCATTCAAGAAGAAACTGGTGATTATACCCAAAATGGAGTGAGCATTATTCGTTCCTTGCCAATAAACCTTTCCACAAACCAACGATATGGATTTGAGTTGGGAATTCTTTACAATCCAAAAAAATGGCTTACACTAAACGGAAGCTTTAACTATTATAAATATAAATCTGAAGGATTCTACAACGATGTGGATTATGGAGCTGAGAGCACTAGCTATTTTGGCCGACTTAGTTCAAAAGTTAAACTACCTGGTAAAATTGATTGGCAAACAAATAGTTTTTACCGAGGTCCGAGCAACAACGCACAAACCGAGACCGAAGGAATGCTTTCCGTGGATATGGCCATTAGCAAAGACATAATCAATGACAACGCAACCTTGGCGCTAAACGCGAGCGATCTTTTAAACACCCGAAAACGAAATAGCTTTACGACAACCGACACCTTTACTAGCGAAAGCGAATTCCAATGGAGACCGCGAACCGTTACAATGACCTTCACCTACCGATTTAATCAATCCAAACGCCAACGCCAACGTGGACAACGAGGTGGCGGAATGGATGACGATGGTGGTGGTTTTGAAGGATAAGCCCACGAAAATTTTTTAAATCGGCTATGTTTTTTATCTAATGAAAAAACATAGCCGATTTTTTGTTATTCTTCATTTTTAATTGCATTTCAGTTAAAAAATTGTTTTTCTTGATTCTTTTCTCTAAATTCCCTCGTCTTTTTTTGCGGATCAAGTATGCTTAGTGGAGTATGTTAGGCTTTCCACATTGCTCATTTTTATGTGAGAGAAATAATATAAATATTGAGAATTCTTTCATACCGCAATTAGTCAGCTCGTTTTAGTAATAAAACATCCCTTAATTACTTGGACTCGCTTACAGCTTTTAAATTCTTTAAACTCTAGTTTCTAAACCTAAATGACCAGTTATGAATAAATCGAAAATTAATTCCAATATCCAAAGTAGAAATTGGTCTCACGGCGATGAAAATGAAAATCCTTTATTTTCTGATGCAAGCATTATTTTAAAAGGAGCTTTACAATGGAAAGGCGATGAAATTAATCAGGTAACGTTTGCTTTAAATAATATCGCATCTGAACACAGCTATAAAATATGTGGGGTTACAAAGTGTGAAGCAGATGGCGAATATGGACATCCGTATATTTTAATCCATTTGGCAACGGACGGAAGTACCCTGAGATCTGTATTTGTCGCTTCCCAAAAACACTTTGGCTCCTTAAGATTGCCTATAGGCGCGGAAGCTCATTTTTTATTTAAAATTTACGACAACTGTCCAAAGACCTTTAGCTGTGGCTTTGGAAGCATTAAACCCTTGTCTAAAGACGGTAGTATTATCATTTGTATTTAAAAGAAGAGGGAATGATTAAAAAAATATTTTTAGCGTGGCTGATTGTAAGTCTTTGTTCCAGCATCACATACGCCCAAAATATTGATTACTCCAAGGTAGAAGAATATTTGAATAGCTCAAATTTAGACTCTGCTTCCTCCTTTTTAAAGAGAATTAAAGCCCTTCAAAAAACAGTTTTTGAGGAAGCGCAGTTTCATTACTATTCCGGAATCACCTATAAAAAAAGAGACCTACACGATAAAGGTTTTGAGGAATTAATAAGAGCAAAAGAGCTATTTAAAAAACTGGATAGCAGCTCTTATGTTGCAAACTCGAATTACCAAATTTACGATCTTCTTACCCATCAGCAGCAATTAAAGATCGATCGCGAACCTTTTTTAGATGAATACATTCAGTATGCAAATAAACTAGGTGATCCTTTATATCTTGCCCGATCGTATGCGGCTTTGGCGGCAATCCACTCCAATAATGATGATTTTAAGAACACCAATTCATTTTATAAAAAAAGTCGGGAGCAACTTGCACTAATCCATGACACGCTTCGCATAGCAGTGATTGAAATGAATATGGGTGTGGCATATACTACGCTTACTTCTAAACCTGATTCAGCACTATATTACTTTAACAAAACACTTCCTGTTTTTAAAAAGTACGGAATAGAGCAATTCATCTCAGCCAATTACAACAACCAAGCACGGGCTTATGAAAAGAAAGGCGATTATGAAAACGCCATAAAACTTTATGAAAAAACCAACAACATCGAACTTCAAGAATATGATGTGAAAACCCGGGCCATATATTATAAAAATCAGTTTAATGCCTACAAGAAAATAAACGATTACAAAAATGCCAGTTTATACGCCGGCAAATTATTGGATATCCGAGATAGTATAGATAACCAATCCCAAAATAACGCTATTGTGGAAGCTGAAAACAAGTATAGAGCTTCCGAAAAAGAAAAATTGCTTTTAATTGAGGAGCAGAAAAAAGTACGAAACAGAAATATAGCTTATTCCTTGGTTGGATTATTGATTTTAATGGGCACCATTGCATACTTAATCAACAAGAACACCAAACGCAAACAACGCATCGCCGAACAAGAACGTGAAATAGAAATACAAAAAACCGAAAAAATATTAAAAGAACAAGAGCTTACTATTATTGACGCCATGATCGCTGGGCAAGAAAAAGAACGAGAGCAGTTGGCTGGCGACCTTCACGACAGTGTAGGAGCAACCCTAGCGGCTGCTAAATTGCAGTTCAATCACCTCAAAGAAAACAAAGGAAAAATAATCAACGAAGAAGAACTGTTCGAAAAAACCAGCTCACTACTTGAAGAGGCCTATTCCGAAATTCGGGCTATGTCCCATCTTAAAAATAGTGGCATCCTAGCTAAAAACAGTTTGCTTCCAGCGGTCGAGAAATTGGCGAAAAATGCCTCTACAGTCAACAATCTATCCATTGAAGTTCAGGATTTTGGTTTAGATGGACGACTTGAAAATTCGATGGAAATTATGGTGTTTAGAGTCATCCAAGAGTTAGTAACAAATATTATAAAACATTCTAAAGCTTCCGAAGCGAGTATTTCCATAACTCAGCATAAAGATTTACTAAGTATAATAGTTGAAGACAATGGTAAAGGTTTTGATGTTAAGGATACGATTAGCAAAGACGGCTTCGGCCTCGCCAATATAGAGCGCCGTGTAGAAAATCTTGAAGGTAGTATGGAGGTGGATTCAACTATTGGAAAAGGCACAACAGTTATTATAGAGATTCCTGTTTGATAGCTAAAATGTAGAATAGCAACCTTCGGTTTCGGTTTTTCCTCAAATCACTTGAAACCATTTAGGATATAAACGAAATAAAACCCGTTAGTCATACACTCTTCTTTCTTCTTAAAAATACTCAGTAGTGGGTATTTTTTTTGCTTATGTTCTAACTTACATTTGAAATGAACAAATTCTGAGGGGAGTTTAAGTTCGATAAAAGGGTGCCGTCCAAAGACGGTAGCCTTTTTTGTTTAATCACTCTATTAATTATCACTCAATATCTGAATGTGAAGGCAAATATCCCCTCTAATGGTAATTTTTAGTATCCTGACTGTTCTTTAACTTAGCATATAACTAAAAAGCACTTCCTTATGAAAAATTCATTTCTTATACTGACAGTCAAAAAGTGGAAACTTGTAATAAGATGCTATTCCGATGAAATCGAAGAATTTCAAACACACTTATATTTAGAAGTTACTTGCGAGAATTAACAAAATTTAATTAAATGCAAGTAAATATAAGCTAAATGCCACATTGCAATAAAATCTAACCATTTCTCCTTATGTACTTTGAAAAGTAGTGGGTTTTTCCAAACTATGTGCCATCGGTTTTTAATTGGATTGAAAGTAATCAACCTCTCCAAATCTACAAAGTCAGAAATACTCCTTAAAAGCAAATTAGCTCAAATCTTTTAAACTAATTTAAAGAGCTCTTATTGGAAAAACCCTTTAATCTAGCGAATTGGATACCGTGATAAAGTCAAGTTTGAGATTATGACAATAAAAAAAGAGCCATAATAGGCTCCTTTTTCTATGTAAAAAAATTAGAATAATCTTCTATTTTTTGTTTCGTTTTGCAGCTCTTTTTTCGTCCCAGCTCTCCTTTAGGGCACCACCTATCCAGTAAGGTAAAATACCAACTAAAAAGAACATTAGCCAAAAGCCAATGGTCAATACGGTCATAATTGCGATGAATCCTAAAAATTGGTCGAAACTGAACATAACAAAGAGTGTTTAATAATAAAGTCCAAAGATAATAGGTTTTTTTGATATTCTCCAATAAAAAAAGTCCAATTATCAACAACAAATAAACAATAGTAAGGGTTGAACACCTTTTGGCTTTTCATTACCTTTGCAATCAAGGCCCGACATATTACGAAAGGGATGAAATAACACTTTTTGCCCACCGATTCTTTTGCGTCCTCTTTTTTGAGGACAAATCGTTAGCAAGAAGTTTAAATAAATTCAATTTTAATTTTTTTACCATGCAATACCGAATAGAAAAAGACACCATGGGCGAGGTAAAAGTCCCTGCCGATAAACTTTGGGGAGCACAAACAGAACGCTCATTTGAAAACTTTAAAATCGGACCTAAAGCTTCCATGCCTATGGAGATTATTCGAGGATTTGCCTATCTCAAAAAAGCTGCGGCATACACGAACTGTGATCTTGGGGTACTTTCCGAGAAAAAGAGAGATTTCATTGCTGCTGTTTGTGATGAAATTTTGGAAGGAAAACACGATGACCAATTTCCGTTGGTTATATGGCAAACAGGTAGCGGAACCCAAAGCAATATGAACGTTAATGAAGTTGTAGCAAATCGTGCGCACCAAATAGCGGGCAAGACCATTGGCGAAGGTGAAAAAACACTACAGCCCAATGATGATGTGAACAAGTCACAATCCTCAAATGACACTTTTCCCACAGGAATGCACATTGCAGCATATAAAAAACTGATGGAAACCACTATTCCGGGTGTAGAACAACTTCAAAAAACACTTTCAAAAAAAGCGGAAGACTTTAAGGATGTGGTTAAGATTGGTCGAACTCACTTTATGGATGCCACTCCCCTAACCCTCGGTCAGGAATTCAGTGGTTATGCCGCTCAACTTAAACACGGCATCAAGGCTTTGAAAAACACGCTACCCCATTTGGCGGAACTCGCTTTGGGAGGAACGGCCGTTGGCACTGGACTGAACACTCCCAGGGGATACGATGTGAAAGTAGCGGAATATATCGCAAAATTTACGGGACTTCCGTTTGTAACGGCAAAAAACAAATTTGAAGCTTTGGCAGCTCATGATGCCTTCGTGGAATCGCATGGAGCTTTGAAACAATTGGCAGTTTCCCTTAACAAGATCGCCAATGACGTTCGAATGCTTGCCAGTGGTCCGAGAAGTGGAATTGGTGAATTAAACATTCCAGCTAACGAACCTGGTTCTTCTATAATGCCTGGAAAAGTAAATCCTACACAATGCGAAGCTTTGACTATGGTTTGTGCGCAAGTGATAGGAAATGACATGGCAATAACCGTAGGTGGAATGCAAGGCCAATTTGAACTCAATGTGTTTAAGCCTGTAATGGCAGCCAACTTTCTTCAATCTGCAGAATTATTGGGTGATGCCTGTGTTTCTTTTGACGTGCATTGTGCCCAAGGAATCGAGCCTAATTATGAAGTAATCAAAAGACAACTCAATAATAGTTTGATGTTGGTAACGGCGTTGAATACCAAAATAGGGTATTATAAGGCTGCTGAAATTGCCAATACCGCGCATAAAAATGGAACTACTTTAAAAGAAGAAGCTGTAAACTTGGGCTATGTTTCTGCGGAAGACTTTGATAAGTGGGTTCGACCTGAAGATATGGTTTAATTCTGCGGGATAGTATTACCACGAATGCACGAATGACTTTAAAAAATTTGTGAATTCGTGGTTCTTTTTTTATGCTTCCTCCTCATCTATATCTTCTGGTTCATCAGAAGCAAATAAATCCATATAAGCTTCTGACAGATTATCGATAATATCACTTGCCATTACTGCTTCATAGCCCATTTTCACAACGGCACTATCGCCTGCTTTACCGTGCATATACACTCCAAAAAGAGAGGCTTGTAAAATATCATAACCTTGACAAAGTAATCCCGTAATAACGCCGCTCAAAGCGTCTCCGCTTCCAGCAGTTCCCATTCCTGGGTTTCCTGAGGTATTAATATAAATTTTGTTATTGTAAATCGTCGTGGTGTAGGCTCCTTTTACAATTACAACCACATCGTGCTTTTTAGAAAATTTCTTTACCTTTTCAAGCTTTTCATAATCATTTTTCCAAGAGCCAATAAGTCTTTTTAATTCTCCCGGATGAGGTGTCAAGATGGATTTCTTCGGAAGTAATTTCAACAACTCCCTATTTTCAGAAATAAGATTTAAAGCATCCGCATCAATTACAAAAGGGCTCTTGGTACTAATTAATAATTTTTTGAGAGCTTCTATCGTGGCTTTATTTTTTCCAATCCCCATTCCAATTCCAATGGCGGTAGGTTTAAAATCAGTTGTAATTTCAGTGATAAACTCCGCTTCTTTATCTGTAATAACCATTGCTTCCGGAATTGCGGTCTGAAGTATATAATACCCGCATTTTGGAACAAAAGCTGTTACCATTCCTGCGCCAATCCTAAAGGTAGCTGTCGTGGCGAGGACTGCGGCTCCTATTTTCCCATAACTTCCCGCTACAATTAAGGCATGCCCATAAGTTCCTTTATGACCAAATTTTGCTCTATGAATATAGATGTTTTGGGCTTCCTCTTGGGAAATCAATTGTGCCAAGGGTTCGCATTCCTCAATAAATTCAGAGTCCAAACCTATGTCCAATATTTTAAAACCAGATACAAAAGGAGCAACTTCGGGAAGAAAAAAAACAAGTTTTGGAACCTGAAAAGTCAATGTATAATTTGCAATTATTATAGCTTCTAGATCCTTTGAAGGTTTGTTTGCAAAGAGGCCACTAGGAATATCCACCGCCAAAATAAATGCTTTGCTATTGTTTAAATGTTTAATTAAACTCTTCACCCAACCTTCAGGACTTCGGTTAAGTCCTATTCCAAAAATGGCATCGATAATGAAATCCTCTGGATTTAATTCAGGGAAATCTTCTTCGCATTTGAGCAAAAGTGGCCATTTTTTTGTCACATATTTAATTCGGTCATAATTTAGCAGAAAATTCTCCGATCTTTTATCTCCAAAGTTTACTACATATACAAAAACGGAATATCCGTGTTCAATTAACAAACGTCCCACAACCAAGCCATCACCGCCATTGTCCCCAACTCCGCAAAATATATGGATTGGACCTGGGAAACCTTGTAATCTCTCGTCGAGCCACTCAAAAATTTTAATTCCTGCTCGCTCCATCAATTGCGCAGAGTCTATTTGTTGGTTTTCTAACGTAATCTTATCGGCTTCGAATAATTGGTCTACGGATAATATTTTCATAATTTGATTAATAAAATTGTTTTCACTTTTGTGAGGCTACCGTAATCACTTCGAAAATATAAACCGAAGCGAGACCAGTTTCAAAGATAGGAACATCTTTTGTTGTTGAAAAGAGGTTTATAACTTATTGGTGAACGTGCAGAAATGGACAACAATATTTCTAATTTTAAAAAAACCTCTATTATGGAAACGCGAGATAGCATACTGGTAAGAATGCGCCCCGAAATTCCCTCCGCTAAAGTAACTTCAGAAATGTCTGCCGATGAATGTTTTCAAAATCGCACTTTACGACCAGTTGCAAAACTTCAAAACGATTTATTATTGGCGGCTTTCAGAAATTATGTTGTTAAGCACAAAAATGTGTTCTACGACCTAACTCCTGAAAAGCGAATGGATTATATTGAAAACGCTATCCACAAGGATATGAAATTCCGGAACTCACTGAAAGGAATTATTATTGGGCAATTCACATTGGAAGAGTTTGACACTTACATCCAAAATTCCTCAGCCTTGAACAAAAGGATGATGGACATTGTTAAGGAACGACTGAAGAGCAATATTCAGCTATTGGAGTTTGAATATGCATGAGTTTGTTTATTTGGAAGAAGTTATGAGTTATGAGTTATGAAAAAATAAATTTTATATTCATTCTTCAAAAGTGAATACCTAATCCTTCTCAACACTGAGGTCTGAATACTGCGTACTGATTATTGAGTACTGGACACTGACTAAGTTTCGTTCAATAAGGAAACGCCGTTTAAATCTGTGGTAAGCACACTACTCATATAGTCAAAAAAAGGTCGAAGTAGCATGAAATGGTGTAGCAAGGATTCAGCAAAATCTTCTGATTGGACTTCTTCATCGGTATATGAGTGCTTCACTACAAAACTTTTCAGTTTTATCAGATCTATATTTTCATCGTCTTTATTAAAACCATTGGGGGCCGATTTTACTGAATTTGTTTGCTCGAAACCACCAAATGCATTTTTAAATTCCCTTTCATTTATAATATTTCGGATTTCCGAGGAGTCTAATTCAAATTCCTTTCGAATGCGAAAGAGATCATCCTTATTGGGTTCAAAAAACCCTCCTGCCATATAACAATTACCAGGATCCAGACGGAAATAATAACCTCCACGCCTGTGTTCTCCAGCCCGACTGAAACTTACACTTCTGTGGGAATTATAGGGAGTTTTATCTTTTCTAAAACGCAGGTCCCTATTTATCCGAAATATTTTGACTTTCGCGATTTCATCGGTTTGCATTAGCCCTTTTTCTACTTCAGAATAAAAGCATTTCAATATATTTTCATTCGCCAAATAATCGTTCTTCTGCTCCTGCATCCAATCGCGATTATTATTTTCCCTTAATTCCAACAGAAAGTCGAAAAGTGATTTTGGAATGGAAATACTCATTGAGGTAATTTTAATTTCTTCTAATTTGGTACAGGCAAAACTTTTGCTTCAGCTAGGAAAAATCACTCCTTCTCACAAACCACCCCCCAAATAGACAAGGATTTCTTTGAGGTATTTATTTTTACATTATTCTCGTCAAGAACCTTAAAATCAGCACCTTGAGCGAAATCCGTATCAAAAATAGCTGCAAGAGAGAATTTTGGATCCTTAAAGCTTAGTGTTTTCCAACCTCCCTCTGAAGTATAGGTTCCTTTTTCTGAAATTATCACTTCCTTTTCATCGGTCTCAGGTTGAGGAATGCTTCTGAAATCAAATTTGAAGGTGTTGTTATCATATAACTTTAAAGAAATCGCAGCTACTCCATTTCCCAAACTTTGATATGCAAGATTCTGTTTACCCAAAACAATCCCATTCGATTCTTTGGAAGCATCCACTCCCTTTTTACTGGTTCCGCAGGAAACAAAAGCGAATACCATCCCAATTATTACAATATTTTTCCACATAATTTCATCGAATTAGTTTTCTGTATTTTATTCGTTTTGGCATTAAATCACCACCCAATCGTTTCTTTTTGTTTTCTTCATATTCACTGAAACCACCTTCAAAGAAATACACTTCACTGTTGCCTTCAAAAGCAAGGATGTGAGTGCAAATTCGGTCTAAAAACCAACGGTCGTGACTAATAACCACAGCACAACCTGCGAAGTTTTCCAAACCTTCTTCTAGGGCACGCAAGGTATTTACGTCCAAATCATTTGTTGGCTCATCTAGCAGTAGGACGTTTCCTTCTTCCTTTAGAGTCATTGCCAGATGAAGTCGGTTTCGTTCTCCACCAGAAAGCATCGACACCTTCTTATTTTGTTCACTTCCACTAAAGTTGAAACGGCTCAAATATGCTCTCGAATTTACTTGTCGCCCGCCCATCATAATCAATTCTTGACTGTCGCTGAAGTTCTCCCAAATAGTTTTATTTACATCAATATTGCTATGGGATTGATCTACATAAGCGATTTGGGCTGTTTCACCGACCTCAAATGTGCCTTTGTCTGGGGATTCTTCGCCCATAATCATTTTGAATATGGTAGTTTTACCAGCACCGTTCGGACCGATAATCCCCACAATTCCAGCTTGAGGTAATTTGAAGTTAAGATTGTCATACAGCAACTTATCGCCAAAAGCTTTGGCCACTCCTTTCGCCTCAATAACATTCGTACCTAAACGAGGTCCATTCGGAATGTATATTTCCAGTTTCTCATCCAATTGTTTTTGGTCTTGACTCAAGAGTTTATCGTAATTCTGTAATCGCGCTTTCTGCTTAGTTTGGCGACCTTTCGCTCCTTGACGAACCCATTCCAACTCTCGTTCCAATGTTTTTTGGCGTTTACCAGCTTGTTTAGATTCCTGCGCCAGTCGTTTTGATTTTTGGTCCAACCAAGATGAGTAGTTGCCTTTCCACGGAATGCCCTCTCCCCTGTCCAATTCCAAAATCCAACCCGCAACGTTATCCAAGAAATATCTATCGTGAGTTACGGCAATTACGGTTCCTTTGTATTCAGAAAGGTGATGTTCCAACCAATGTACGCTCTCTGCATCCAGATGGTTTGTAGGCTCATCCAGCAAGAGAATATCTGGTTCTTTCAACAAGAGTCGGCATAGGGCGACCCGACGTCTTTCTCCTCCAGATAATACGCCTATCAATTTATCTGGCTCGGGGGTTCGCAGCGCATCCATTGCAATTTCTAATTTAGTGTCAAGTTCCCAAGCATTGGTTGCGTCAATTTTATCTTGAAGTTTTGCTTGTTTGTCCATCAACTCGTCCATTTTTGCCGGATTTTCATAAACCTCTGGCAAGCCAAACATATCGTTGATTTTGTTGTATTCGTCTAAAACGTCTACAACTTCCTGAACGCCTTCCTTAACTACCTCCAAAACAGTTTTTGTCTCGTCAAGTTTTGGCTCTTGTTCAAGATAACCTACTGTGTATCCTGGAGCAAAAACCACATCGCCCTGGTAGTTTTTCTCTTCGCCTGCAATAATGCGGAGCAAAGTAGATTTTCCGCTTCCGTTAAGACCAAGGATACCAATCTTGGCACCGTAGAAAAAGCTCAAATAAATATTTTTTAAAACTGGAGTTTGGGCACTCTGATAGGTTTTGGTTAGCCCAGACATTGAAAAGATTACTTTTTTATCGTCAGCCATGAATGTTTGTTGTTTATTGTTTCTAGTTTGTTGTTGAGATTAATTTCTCATTAATTTTTGTCTCTTTATTTTCTAATTTTTTTTTAAATAGTACCTAACCGATTTAATGTAAATTTAATAATCTTAAAATCACCATCATTTGTCCTGTATGGTAGGCAGTGTGCTCTATGACTAGTAATATTTCTCTTAAAAGTGTTTGTTCTTCTTGTCCGTTCTTTACCGAATCTGTCAGGTTATTTGAATTGCTTAATAGAAAATTCTTAAGGCGTTCGCGATCTGTGGTGTATTCAGCTTTCAGACTTTCCCAATCCTCTTTAGATTTACATACTTTTTCCCTCGGCCAATAATATTCCGGCCATTTTGGTTCGGTATAGTCATCAGAACAAGTAAATTTAACAATATCCTTTTGTGTAAAGACAACGTGAAAAAACAGTTCATAAAATGAATAGGGTAAGTTGGAAGGACGGGTGTTAATATCTTCAAAAGAAATTAACTCCAGCATTTTGGTAACAGGCATAAAAGCTTCACCTCCACCCAGATGTTTGGCAAGCCGTTCCCGTATTTTTCTTTCTTCAGACATCGGTTGAAAAGATTAATGATATATTTGGTTATGTAGACCGCAACTGCCAACTGCCACTGAACAATGAGCACTTAACACTAAATCAAACTCGTCCTTTAAGGGCATTAAAAACCCAAGCAATAGCGAAGAAGCCGATTCCTACTGAGGCAAAACCCCAGCCTGCAACGTCATTATATCGGAATGCACCTAAGGCAATCAGCGAGCATCCCACGACTAACATGATAAAAGTAGCCCACGCCAGTACAGTATTTTTATTCATTCCCATAGTTTATTTTTCTTTGGTTGATTTATGCCACAAATTGAGGGCAAAAGCAAATATCGGTAATATATAGTAGAATTTAGTTAACAAAATGTCATAGTTAGGAAGAAAAAATAGATGGAAATTGAGAGCAGAGATTATAAATCAATCAAAATATTCATCGGTATGAAATCGAAAGGTCTTATAGAAATAAATTGAAGCTTCTATTTAAGCAGAAATCAAGAACTTCAAATTTTAAATTTCTCTTTTCATATATTCTTGATTATACTATACAAGGAAAGGAGAATTTGAATTTGAATATTTTTATTTCCGTTAATGAGAATAAAGAAAAGAACGCAAGGATGGATTTTTGCTAAGGTTTATTCAAATTGATTATAAGCATTTCGTATTTTAGCCAAAACAAAGAATTTCAATGGATTTAAATTTCAATAAAAACGAGGATCATAATAAATTACTGGTTTCTAACTTAAAAAACAGACTTGCTAAGATAAAGCTCGGTGGTGGCAAGGAACGCATAGAAAAACAGCATAAACAGGGCAAACTAACTGCTAGGGAGCGGATTGAATATTTATTAGATCCAGAAAAACCAAGTATTGAAATAGCTGCTTTCGCCGGAGATGGCATGTATGAAGAACACGGCGGAGCACCTGGTGGCGGTGTAGTTGTCAGGATTGGCTATGTGAAAGGCAAACAATGTATCGTTGTTGCTAATGACGCTACAGTTAAGGCTGGTGCTTGGTTTCCGATAACCGCAAAGAAAAACCTTCGCGCCCAAGAAATTTCTATAGAAAACCGACTGCCGATTATCTACCTAGTGGACAGTGCTGGGGTTTATCTTCCTATGCAAGATGAGATTTTCCCAGATAAGGAACACTTCGGACGAATTTTTAGAAACAACGCAGTAATGAGCAGTATGGGTATTACTCAGATTGCAGCTGTGATGGGCAGTTGCGTTGCGGGAGGTGCTTATCTTCCAATTATGAGTGATGAAGCGCTAATTGTGGACAAAACAGGAAGTATTTTTCTCGCGGGAAGTTATTTGGTAAAAGCCGCTATTGGCGAAAACATTGACAATGAAACGCTTGGAGGTGCTACTACACATTGTGAAATTAGCGGCGTTACCGACTACAAAGCTAAAGATGATAAGGACGCTTTGGATACTATCAAAAACATCGTTTCCAAAATAGGCGATTTTGACAAAGCGGGCTTCAATCGTGAAAAAGCTATAAAACCAAAGAAAGATCCTAAAGATATTTACGGAATAATCCCAAAAGCCCGCACCGAACAATACGATATGCGGGAGATTATCGAACGTCTTGTGGACGATAGCGATTTTGAGGAATACAAAGAGGGTTATGGCAAAACCATTCTTACCGGTTACGCGCGTATAGACGGTTGGGCCGTTGGCATTGTCGCGAATCAGCGAACCTTGGTTAAGACAAAGGGGGGCGAAATGCAGTTCGGAGGCGTGATTTACAGCGACAGTGCAGATAAGGCAACCCGTTTTATTGCAAACTGCAATCAAAAGAAAATCCCTTTGGTATTTCTACAAGATGTAACAGGATTTATGGTGGGTAGCAAAAGCGAACATGGCGGAATTATTAAAGACGGTGCCAAAATGGTAAATGCCGTAAGCAATAGTGTGGTTCCAAAATTCACAGTTGTTATCGGCAATAGTTACGGCGCAGGAAACTACGCAATGTGCGGAAAGGCTTATGACCCAAGACTGATTGTCGCTTGGCCGAGTGCTGAGTTGGCTGTGATGAGTGGCAACAGTGCTGCCAAAGTATTGCTTCAAATAGAAACTGCTTCGCTTAAAAAGAAGGGTAAAACCATCACGTCAGAAGTAGAAAAAGAAATGTTCGACAAGATTAAAGCTCGGTACGACAAGCAAATTTCTCCTTATTATGCCGCAGCGCGAATTTGGACCGATGCCGTAATCGACCCAGCGGATACGCGAAAATGGATTTCCATGGGAATTGAGGCTGCTAACCACGCCCCTATTGAAAAGCCGTTTAATCTTGGAGTGATTCAGGTTTAATCCAGTTTAGAAATTTAAAAAATGAAAGGACTAATTTATTTTTTATTAGCATTTCCAATTCATATAATTGCCCAAGAGCCTACAAGTTCGGAAAAATTCTGGGCACAATTGCAAGCGCATTGCGGCAAATCGTATGAAGGAGAAATTATTGCAGGTGCAGTTGATGGTGATGGATTTGCGGGAGAAAGACTAGTTATGCACGTGCGTTCCTGTGATAAAAATGACATCCGAATTCCTTTTTTTGTAGGCGAAAACAAATCTCGTACTTGGGTTTTGCACTTGAATGAAGATAAAATAATTAGCCTAAAACACGATCATCGCCATCCTGATGGTTTGGAAGAAGACCTAACGCAATATGGTGGCACAAGCGCTAACGTCGGATTAAAAAACCTTCAAATGTTTCCTGCCGATGCGCATACTTCAAGTATTTTACCAGCCGCTTCGACTAATGTATGGTGGTTTACAATAGACGAAACGAGTTTTACCTACAACCTTCGTCGTATTGGAAGCGATCGGTTGTTTTCAGTTAGTTTTGATTTGACTCAAACTATAGAAACTCCAGATGCGCCTTGGGGAACTGTAGAATAAACACTCTTATAATTAATTGATATATAGAGTTGTGTGTAATATATTTATAGATTAATTGTTATTTGATTGACTAAAATTTGATGGGAATAGACAAAACAGAACAGTTATTAAAAAAGTTTGATTACAAATTCAAACGAAAGGATACTGAAATTGTAATACACCTACCCTATTCCCAACGAGTGATAGTTGATTTTTCCGACCCAGAAAAAATCAGAATAACGGACAAACTTGTAGGGTGGAATTTTCTGACTGGATTAATTGAAATGAGCATTAAAAGCGCATTTCTTTATAACTTTATTGGATCCATACTATTTACATTTCTAGCAGTTTATGTAGATGTAGAAAATATCGGAATCACTCTAGTTTATTTCTATTTAGCCTTCATGTTTTGGGTTTTGCTTTGGACTATGTACTA
The DNA here is from genome assembly GCA_048270045.1 of Aequorivita sp. GTDB lineage: Bacteria > Bacteroidota > Bacteroidia > Flavobacteriales > Flavobacteriaceae > Aequorivita. The sequence goes on along the minus strand of JBLWTS010000020.1, from coordinate 10,448 downwards.
TTTAGTAAAAGCTGAAAACCTTAAACAAACTTTAATTAACTGGAATCAGGTATAAACTAAAGAAACGATTTACAAACCTTCAATATTAATTGTTTAAAAGAACGAAATATGAATAAAACACTCCTTTTTATCCTTCTTTTCGTTTTCACTTCACTTGCAAGAGTAGTTGCGCAAGAAGTTATTTATATTAAAGCGGGTCTTTTTTACGATAGCGAGCAAAATGTTCTTCTTAAAAACAAAGCGATACAGGTCAAAGGCAATGAAATTGTGTCTATTGGCGAGTTTAACACAATTCCAAGAAATACAAAAGTCATTGACTTATCAGAATACACAGTACTTCCTGGACTTATAGATGGTCATACTCACGTTCTTTTTTCGCAAGATGCGGATAAAGATTTTTCTGAACATAGCATTCAATCGCTCACTATGGAAAGTGATGCTTTACGGGCACTTCGAGGAGCGAAAAGAGCCAAGTCTTATCTCGATGTTGGGATAACAAGCGTCAAAGATCTTGGCAATTCTGGGTTGTTTCTTGACGTCGCACTTCGAGATGCAATAAATGAAGGTACTATTGAAGGACCTCGAATTTTCGCCTCGGGTCCCATTATAGGCGCTACTGGCGGACAGATTTACGGAGTTTCACCCAAGCATCAAAGTCTAATCGATTTAGAATATCGCATTGTAAAAAGTGTAGAAGACGCTAAAATTGCTGTTAGAGAACACGTCAATCAAAATGTCGATCTCATCAAAATCACTGCAGATAATATTCCTAACAACACGCGTCTATCTATAGATGAAATGAAAATGATTGTGCAAACAGCGCATTCGCAGAGACTTACGGTAACCGCGCACACCACAACCAATCAATCTGCTTGGGATGCCATCAAGGCAGGTGTAGATGGCATTGAACACGGCTTTAACATAGCAGACTCTACCTTGACTTTAATGGCTGAGAAAAATGTTTTTCTTGTACCTACAGAAAACAGCAGAAATTATATGAACACTTATGTAAAACTCGCAAGGTATGACGAAGATGATTTAGAATGGATAGATCGGTATTTGGTTAATCTGAAAAAAAGATTGATGACGGCTATCAGCAAAGGTGTTCCTATCGTGGCGGGCTCTGACAACTATACGGATATTGGTGTGTCGGCTGGAAAATCATCGCAAGATATGTTTCGTGCTTATTTTGAAGCGGGAATGAAACCCTTAAATATTCTGCAATCCGCAACCTATATTTCCGCATTGTATTTAAAAAAAGAAGATGAAATAGGCGCATTAAAACCCAACGCAAAAGCGGATATAATTGCCGTAAAAGGAGATTTGTTAAAGGATTTTATCAATACAATAGAAAATGTTGTGTTCGTGATGAAGGATGGGAAGGTTTATTTCAATGGAGACAATTAAAATTCCGATCCATTAGCTGAGGTCAACTTCTTGACTAAGGCACCTTGATCCGTCCTAAAATAATTCAAGTAAGAGCAAAGCATAAAGGTAGTCTGAAAAATGGTATTAGATGTCAATTCGAGCACAGTCGAGAATTTTAGATTCTGACTAAATGAGGTCTTGACTGCGCTCAACCTGACAAACAGATTAAATTATACTTTTTAAAAAGTTTTTCGACTTTGCTCGACCTGACAAACAGCTTAAATTATACTTTTTAGACCGCTTCTAAAAGGAAAGTAAAAACCCCTCTCAAAATTCATTTCTGAGAGGGGTTTTATAAATTTATTTCGTTAATTAAAAATGCTTATTTCCTACTTACGCCTTCCACAAAGGCTTCCATAACTTCGTTGCTAACACCCATATTTGAGAATCCACCATCGTTGTATAGGTTTTGAAGCGTAACGCGCTTAGTAAGGTCGCTAAACATTGCTACCGTATAATTGGCGCAATCTAAAGCAGTAGCATTTCCTAGAGGCGACATTTTATCGGCATAGCTGATAAACCCGTCAAAACCTTTAACGCCTTGTCCTGCGGTAGTTGGAGTTGGTGACTGGGAAATAGTATTTACGCGGACTTTTTTATCTCTTCCGAAGAAATACCCAAAACTACGAGCTATACTTTCCAAATAGGCTTTATTGTCTGCCATATCGTTATAATCTGGAAAAACACGTTGTGAAGCCATATAGGTAAGTGCGATTATACTACCCCACTCATTCATAGCATCCTTTTGGTAAAGCACTTGCATTGTTTTATGAAAAGAAACAGCTGAAACATCCCAACCCTTATGTGTAAAATCATAGTTTTGACTCGTGTAGTGGTTTCCTTTTCGCACGTTAACAGACATTCCGATGGAATGAAGCACAAAATCTATTTTTCCACCTAGAATTTCCACTGCTTTTTCGACCAAATTTTCAAGATCTTCTACGCTAGTGGCATCTGCAGGAATTATTTCAGAATTAGTTTTTTCGGCTAAATCCTTTATTTGCCCCATCCGCATGGCGATGGGAGCATTGGTAAGAACAAATTTTCCACCTTCTTCATGAACCCTTTCAGCTGTTTTCCAGGCGATGGAGTTTGCATCCAAAGCGCCAAAAATGATTCCTCGTTTTCCCTTTAGTAGATTATATGACATACTTTATAAATTAGTTATTAAATTTTATTTGTCAATGTATTTTTAGAAAATACGAAAAGTAAAGATACATTTTAATTCAATAATTCCTTAGCATTTGCAATGGCCGCTTCTGAAATATTCTTCCCTCCTAGCATTTGCGCAATCTCTGAAATTCGCTCTTCTTTGTCCAACTTTTTCAAGTGGGTAACGGTAACTTGGTTAATATCTTCTTTATATACTTTTAAATGGTGTTCTCCTCTTGCGGCAATTTGCGGTAAGTGAGTAATAGAAAGCACCTGCATATTCCCACTCATTTCCAACATTATAAATGCCATTTTATTCGCAATTTCGCCTGAAACTCCAGTGTCGATTTCATCAAAAATTATGGTTGGCAACTTTTTGTACTTCGCCAAAACAGATTTTATAGCCAGCATAATTCGGCTCATTTCTCCACCTGAAGCTACTTTTTTCAGAGGTCCCATCGACATTCCTTTGTTTGCTGTAAACAGCAACTCCAATGTGTCCGTACCGTTTTTTCTAAAATCTTGCGAAGTTTCAAGATTAAACTGAAATTGAGCATTGGGCAATCCTAAAAGCGACAAAACTTCTTCCAATTGTTTTTTCAATTGAGGAATAGCCTTCGCTCTTTCTTTACTGATTTCAGTAGCAGATTTATGAGCCGTTTCGGAAAACCGTTTTCCTTGGATTTCAAGTTTTGCAATTCTATCGTCTAGGCCTAAAGTGGTGTTCACTTTTTCTTCTAGGGAATTCTGAAGTTCCAAAAGCTCCTCTAATGTTGCTAATCCGTGTTTTTGCTGCAGTTTATATAGCTGCTGAAGTTTTTCATTTACTTCGGAAAGCATTTGCGGATCGGAAGCCACTTGTTCAGAAGTGTTCTGCATTTCTTCGGAAAGGTCTTCCAACTCAATGATTGCGCTGTTTAAACGTTGCCAATAATCGTCAAAAGCACTGGAAAAACCTTTAATTCGACCCAATGTGATTCTGGCTTCCTTTGCGGTTTCTAAAGTTCCTATCGGTTCTTCATTGAGCAATTTATCTACCTGAGAAAAAGCACTCTGAATGTCTTCTGCATTGTTCAAGGTTTCATAGGTTTCTTCTAAATCTTGTTGGTTTAAACCTTGAAGTCCTGCTTGTTTTAATTCGTTGTATAAAAAAGTGTTGTACTCCAATTCCTTGGTGGCAGAAACTTTCTGTGATTTTAGAGCCTCCAATTCTTCCTCATTCTGTCGGAATTCATTGAGCTGCTTTTCATACGTTTTTAATATTTTTGAATTTCCCGCCAAAGCGTCAATCACTTCCAATTGATAATTTTCGGAAACAACTTCCAGCGTTTCGTGTTGACTGTGTACATCGACCAAAAGTGGCGCAATGGCTTGCAGCTGACTTAAAGCAACAGGCGTGTCATTTACAAATGCGCGGGATTTTCCGTTGGGTAATATTTCACGGCGGATTATGGTTTGCAATTCATAGTCTAAATCATTTTCCTCAAAAACAGGTTGCAGTCCATAATTCTCTATTGAGAAATGACCTTCAACAATACATTTTTTCGAGGAGTCCTTTACGCTACTGATGTCGGCACGCTTGCCAAGAAGCAAGGCTAATGCGCCCAGAATGATCGACTTCCCCGCGCCAGTTTCGCCGGTAATCACGGTTAGACCCTGATTCATATCCACACGGATATCCTCTATGAGCGCATAGTTCCTTATGGCGAGAGTTGTTATCACGAGCGATTTTGAATGTTAGGAGTTAGACTTTGGATACTGATCCATAAGAAATTTACTGGGACACAATGGCTTAACAATAAACCATCAAAAAACCAAAGTTATTGATTTTAATCTAGAATTTTATTTCTTCCCAATTACTTCTTTTGGTGGGAGCCATTCTGTTTAGATTTTCCACCAATTGAACAATGTCCACTTGTGGTCCACCACTAAAAATGGCTGTGATTTCATCACTTTTCGCATCAAAAAAGGTTCGGACAATAAATGAGTTGGGTCTTCTGTCATTAATTCCTTTTAGGAGTGTGATGGCTTCCGCTACTTTTTCTTTGGCTTCTTTTGGATTTGAAGCCATCAGATCCATTCCTTCGCGATGGTATTTATACATTGCTTGGTGGAATTCTTTGTAAACCGAAGACAGCAGCGCATCATTATATTGATATCGCGACTGGTTGCCGTCTTTGGATTTCCATCCTGAATAATTGGTTCCCGCCGCAGTGTTAACAATTTGCTTGGCTATCTCAAAATAGGGTTCTCCTCCGCCTTGAACATATGTATCGGCATCCAAACCGATAATGCTATAAACATGGAAAGCAATTACGGAAACTAAGTTTGATTCGGAATTATTTATGTTGAAATTCAATGGCTCAAATTCCTTGTACTTAAAGTTTACCTGCCTGTCAAAATAATTATATACAGGACTGTCGTATGTTGAGTCGAATATAGGACGAGAGGATTGTATTTGAAGGGTCCCAGTAAAACTGTCTCCTTCAAAACTACTTATTACCAAGGTCATGTTGCAATCTATCCGCTCTTGGTTTTTGTAGGTTTTATTGGTCCATTTGGTATTGTTAATAAATTCCTTTAATTGGGTTTCCAGGGTTTTGAACACTTGCAAATTGGGCTCACCAGTTTGGATGGCATCAATAGCCAATGTACAATTGAGCTCCTGCGACTGACCCAAATTAGTGGCGGCAATACATATTAAAACAAATAAAATTCTACGCATGGGTTCTCTCTATAATATAATCAAAAATATCTTTAGCTACTTCACTTTTAGATTTAACAGGAAAGGGAAGCACTTTATTGTCCTTAGAGATCAAGGTAACCTTATTAGTGTCCTTTTGGAATCCAGCGCCCTTGTCTCGAAGCGAATTTAAAACAATTAAATCTAAATTCTTTTTTTTGAGTTTCAATTTTGCATTTTCCACTTCGTTTTCCGTTTCCAGTGCGAAGCCAACCAAGAATTGTTTCTCCTTAATTTCGCCCAACGATTTTAAAATGTCTTTGGTTTTTGTAAGATGAAGTACTAAATCCTCATCGTTCTTTTTTATCTTTTCAGAAAAAACATCTGAGGGGCGATAATCGGCAACTGCAGCACTTAGAATTGCAATATCACAACCTGGAAAGTACCTATGGGCAACTTGATACATTTCCTCCGCAGAGGTTACGCGAACAATTTTTACGAAATCATCCTCCAAGCTTAAACTAACGGGACCTGAAATCAGAATTACCTCAGCTCCTAGTTTTGCAGCCATTTCTGCAATAGCATATCCCATCTTTCCGCTGGAATGGTTCCCTATAAATCGAACAGGATCAAGAGCTTCATAAGTGGGACCTGCGGTGATCAATACTCTTTTTCCTTTCAAAGGAAGGTTTTTTAGAATATCATTTTCCAGAAACGAAACGATATCTTCTGGTTCTGCCATTCTCCCCTGCCCGACCAATCCGCTGGCGAGTTCTCCAAAAGTGGCGGGAATTTGAATATTTCCAAAACTATCCAACTTCTTGAAAACCTCGGCCACGGTGGGATGTTTATACATATCCAAATCCATTGCGGGCGCATAGTACACGGGGCACTTTGCTGAAAAGTAAACTGCGAGTAACAGGTTGTCGCAAATGCCGTTTGCCATTTTAGACAAGGTGTTTGCAGTGGCAGGAGCTAATAACACTAAATCTGCCCAAAGGGCGAGCTCAACGTGGTTGTTCCATTGTGGGTTTTCATCTGGATTATCTTCGGAAGCAGATTGTGTAAAGGATGAAAATACTTCGTTTTTTGACAATGTAGATAGCGTAAGCGGAGTAACGAAATCCTTTGCGGAAGAAGTCATAACCACTTTTACCTCAGCCCCTTTTTTCACTAGAAGACGCACCAAAAAAGCCGCCTTGTAAGCGGCAATCCCGCCGGTAACGCCAAGCAAGATATTTTTACCGCTCAAAACAGCCATAAGTATAAATTCAATGTTTAATTGTCAAAAATCAAACGGAGGATTCGGTTTCTCTCGAAATCGAAATTCTCTTAACCCTCCAACGATTCCTCCTCAACAGTATTTCTGTGGTAGATTTTGTCCTCTAACCATTCTTGAACGGCTAAAGCGTGTGGCTTTGGAAGTCTTTCATAGAACTTAGAAACTTCAATTTGCTCCTTATTTTCAAAGATTTCTTCAAGGCTATCGTTGTAGGTTGCAAATTCATCCAATTTTTCAAGGAGCTCCTTTTTTATGTCGCCATTGATTTGGTTTGCTCGCTTTGCGATAATGGAAATAGCCTCATAAATGTTGCCTGTTGGTGCGTCAATCAAATCCTTGTCATAAGTGATTGTGCTGATAGGCGCGATTGAATTTTTAATATCCATGATTCTAATTTATTAAATAGTGGGTTTTGTTTCTGTGGGCACAAGCCTTTCTTCAATTTGCTTACTCAATTCGTTAGCTTCTACTGCCGAGTCTGTGTCCTTGTAATATTTCATAAAACTGTTATAATAGCCTTTAGCCGTCAATAGTCGCTCTTGCACCAAGTATGGAAGGCTGTTTATAGCCAATTCATAGGCAGCCTTAATTCGATACAAAAAAGCTTCTTCTCTAAAACTGGTTCCTGGATTATCAGAGATAAAATTGTCAAACGACTCAATTGCCGCTTTAAAATCTTCAATACGATAATACTGCCGTGCTGTTTCAAATTGCTTTTTTTCCAATTTGGTTCTCAACTCGTTTACCAGTTCATTGGCTTCTTCCCGATTCCCGGAGTTTGGATAGGTATTTATAAAACTTTGCAATTTTTCCAAGCCTCTATAAGTCTCTTTTTGATCTAACGAATAGCGTTCAGAAAGTTGATAAAAACTCTTGGCCGATCTAAAAGAAGCAATTTCCGTGCTATCGCTTTTGGGATAGGCTTGGGTAAATCGTTCGTATTGGTATCCCGCAGTATAATAATCTTCCAGTTGATAATAGGTGTCGGCATAAATAAACATAAGTTTTTCAGCCTGAGGCTTGCCGCGATATGCTGGAACCACTTGTTCCATTAATTTTAGGGATTTTTTATACTTTCCTATTTTATATAGGGAATCTGCAAAAGCATATTTCTTGCCCATATCATCCTTTTTAAGTACCCTTTGGTATTGACTACAGGACGCAAAAAGCAAGGAGATGCATAATAGAATAAAAATAGGGAATCGCATAGGTTTTAAAAACATCGGGCAAAAGTAAGGAATTATACGAAAATGGGCAAACTTATTATCAGGCTAAAATATTCGGTTCAAGCCTATTATTTGCAAGCCTTTTGAAATATTTAACTTCAAGATTTACAATTGAGTTTTTAGAAGCTTTCAACAAACTGGTCTATTTTCTTTCTCAGGTCGTCACTCACGCCTACTAAAGGCAGACGAACGGTGTCTCCACATGTGCCCAACTTCTTGAAAACCGCTTTAATTCCTGCTGGATTTCCCTCGGCAAAAATATAATCTATTGCAGGGGCAATCTTGTAATGAATTTTATACGCTTCGGTTGCTTTTTTCTCTAATCCAAGCTTTATCATTTGCGAAAATTCTTTTGGGAAACCTTCTCCTATTACTGAGATAACGCCTGCTCCACCTGCTAGAACCATTGGCAATGTAATCATATCATCACCCGAAATCACCAAGAAATCCTCGGGACATCCTGAAATCAATCGCATGGCTTGCACCATATCACCAGCAGCTTCCTTTATGGCAACAATTTTTTGAAAATCGTTTGCCAATCGAATTACGGTTTCAGGCAACATATTTGATGCCGTTCGGCCAGGAACATTGTATAGAATTATCGGCAACGGAGCTGCTTTTGCGATGGCTGCAAAATGCTGATAAATGCCTTCTTGCGTGGGTTTATTGTAATAGGGAGAAACGGAAAGAATGGCTGTGAAAGCTGAGAGATCACGAGTTTGCATTTCCGAAATCACTTCCTGAGTATTGTTACCACCAATACCCAAAACCAACGGCAAGCGCCCATTGTTTGCGGCTACAATAGTGTCAATAACAACTTGTTTTTCCTCTGTTGAAAGGGTGGCACTTTCGGCGGTGGTTCCTAGAACCACTAAATAATCAATCCCGTTTTCGATATTGAAATTGACTACGTTTTCAAGGCCTTCCACATCGACAGAAAAATTACCTTTAAAGGGGGTTATCAATGCAACTCCGGTTCCTATTAATTCTTTCATTTTTTATAATTTTATAGCGGCTGTATTATGAACTTAAGTTCAACTAATCATTCAAAATATTTCTTTATTTGCCCATCATTAGTTATGACTTCCATAGATTTGGTTCTACCTTGAATACGAGCATTCTGTCATAAGGGTCTTGGTGATGCAAAGGTAGTTCCAAAAGGGTTTCCAAGTCGGCAATATCATATTCTAGAATCTTAACTCCTGATTCATCCAAGAAATCTTTCAAATCCTTTATACTTACTTTCAACTTAGGTTTTCCAATTGCTCCTTTTATAGCTATTTCCCATAGACTAACATTACTTAAATAAATGGTATTTGAGAAATTTTCTATTTTAGACTGAATGTCATTACTGATTCTCTGATCGCCAACAATATACCATAGAAGAATGTGGGTGTCTAGTAGATAATTCATTTTTGGCCCTCCTTATAGACCTCAACAGGAGCATTGAAGTCCTCGGCGATATATTCAACTAGGTTCTTTCCTGAACCGAAGAGTTTTAAACTGGTATCTGATTTTTTAGCATTCAATTTCTTTTTCAAAACCAATAGTCTACCTATGGCTTGCTGATCTTTAAGCTGAGCAATCCAGTCGATAAGTTCCATTTTTATAGCGTCAATATTCATATAAATCTGATATTGAGATTAAAGATACAAAGTTCAAGCCTATTTTCATAAAATCACTCCCTTTTTTAACCGACTATCAAATGGTACTAACCGATAAAGGAAAACTTACTCTTTTAGAAATCCTGCCCTCCCGACCGTTGGACTTGCAGGAAACAATCAAATCTTATTCAAAACCCTCAAATATTTTTCAACTTCTGTCTTCACCAGTTCAGGATGTTTAAGATCTACCGTCAATATCAAATCGAAAAGTCGCTTATCGGCATCATTAAAACCAATTTTAAATTTCGCCTTGCTACGTGCTATCATAGCATCCATAAACTCGTTTGGTCCTTGATAAAATCCAATAAGTACATCAAAGGGATTATTGAGAAATTCCATTGCATTGGCATTCCGGATTTCCCCGCGCCAAGTAAATTCCTTATTGGAAATCTGGTTATTTAAAAGTGAAGGAATTCTCTTTTTTGTTTCCACAAAAGTGAATTGTTTTATATCCTTCCGCTGCAATCCCAGTTCTGTTCCAAATTTATAAAGGGATTCATAGTCGTCAAAAAGTGCTTCATCTATCAAGAATCCGAGGTATCGCAATGAGGTATTTCTTTGAGAAAAATCACGCTCTAACAAGCTTTTGTTTATCTGTTTTCTCAAGGAATAATTCTGAATTCTTTTCAACATGAAATCTTAGGTCATTGGTGCAGTTGCGTTGCAAAAATAGTCTTTTTCAGTAATTTTTTACAGCGGTTTAAAATGAATACGCAATAGACCAATAAGGAAGAAATTTTGAGCGGCGTAAATCCCAATTTATATTTCGGATTTCGAAGAACTTAGAAGACCTACAAGGAGGTTTTGCTGAAAAAGCAAAACAACACCTTGCAGGTATGAAAGCAAAACAACACCTTGCAGGTCTGAAAGCAAAAAAACATTTTGCAGGTTGGTCAATAACTTTGCAGGTCAATTAAATCATTTTCAAAAAGTCGTCTTCGGAAATGATGGCTACGCCTAGACCTTCGGCCTTTGTTTTCTTGCTCGGCCCCATATTGTCTCCGGCCACGACA
>JBLWTS010000019.1:0-39478 GCA_048270045.1 Aequorivita sp. | reverse complement strand
AACAAGGAGAAGTTCTAGCTTTCAGATTTCTACATTCTATAAATCCAATCTGCCGGATTTATTTTAGTCTTGTTCTTATAGATATAGAATTTCAACACAGTCCTCCCCTCGGTAGGGCTTTTGGCGACAGTACCGATTTTCTGCTTGGTAGAAACCTTATCCCCCTTATGAACGGTTACAGTAGCTAGGTTACTATATACGGAAATATAATCTCCATGTTGGATAAATAAGACTTTATGGGCGCCCTTGATAGCTTGAATTGCCATTACTTGACCCTCAAAAATGGCACGGACTGGAGCGTTTTCATCTGTAGCGATTTCAACTCCGCTACTGCTTGTAGTCACATTTGGAAACTGTGGGTGTTGGTGAGTTCCATAACTCTTCACTACCATTCCTTTTTCCACCGGCCAAGGCAATTTCCCTTTATTGCTACTAAAACTAGCAGCAAGGGCTTTGTCTTCGGCAGTTAGCGCAAACCCACCGGCTGTTTCTGACTTTTTAGTTACTTTTTTTGATGCATTTGCTATCCTGTTCGCCTCAGCGATTGCAGCTTTTATCAAGTCGTCAATTTCCCTATCAATCTTATCGGCCTCTTTCTGTTTGGCTCGAATTTGAGATGTGAATTTACTTTCATCCTTCTTCAAGGTCAGAACAAGCTCCTCCTGTGCCTTCCTCTCCTCTGTAAGTTGTCTTTTGGCTACCTCATTTTCGGAAATCAATTTCTGCTTAGTCTTCTTCTGAGCGATCAAACTTTCATTCAACTTTTGAAGCTCCTCCGTTTTAACTCTAATCCCTTCACCCTGTTTCTTTCTGAAGGTGGCATATTGCTTCATGTACTGAACCCTTTTATATGCCTGCAAAAAATTGTCGGAAGATAATAAAAACATTACCCGACTCTGTTGACTTTTACTCTTGTAGGACTTGCGAACCATTTCAGCATAATCGTCCTTCATTATATTCAACTCTTCTCGCAAAGCGCTGATCTTGTTAATATTACTGTTGATATTTCGGGTAAGTAAATTGGCCTGCTGGTTGGTAACACGAATCAGATTTTCGGTGGCAGAAATACGTTGATTGATATCTTCTACTTGCGAAAGCACTGACTTTTCTTCTTTTTTGGTTTTAAAAAGCAGGGAATTGATTTGCTTTATTTCCTCCAAAATAGCCTGACGCTTCTCCTCGAGTTCCTTTTGTTTATCCCCTTGGGCAAACGAAGCTGAAACCGCGACGAAACAAATTAAAATGGCAAGATATACTCGTATATTCTTCATCTAATTAAAGTTGGATTCTTTCATATCCCGATGGAATGTCGAACGGAAAACTGATGTCAACATTCAAATCTATTTTTTTATAGTTTATCTCTATTTTCGTCTGTGATGATCCTTCGGAAGTAACAATTGAAATATCATTTGGGAAATATTGTCCTTCTACTTTCTGGTAATCATTATAACGGATGTTCAACATTCGATCTTGTTCCGGCTGTGCTAGTGTCTCTAAAGCCACTTTGAAATTGTCAGGATTCAAGAAAAGCGAATGTATAAAATTTTGTGGTTGTCTCTTGGGCTGGACCTTAAATTTATGTTGAAATATCTCCGAGGTGTATTTGGAAGCTTCAAGATCAAAAATAGATTGTCCCAGTAACAGATTCTGTGCTTGTTGAAAGTTTATCGGCGTTCCCAACCATTCACCTAACAAAGCAAAATCGCCTTCAAAATATGTTTTTCCAATGGTCTCATAATAGCTCACACTATCAGGCGTAATCAATACTTTGGCCAACGTAATTCCCAATATCGAAGCCTTAATCCATATCGTTTTATCTTTTTCCAACCTCAAACTCACGGTAATACTCTGCGCTTTTTCCTCCGTTTCATAAGCGAGCTGCATTCTTCCTGCTAATGTTTTAAATTGAGGCATCGCAGCCTGATGAGAAGCGAAAAGTTCCTTGGTTGAAGCTTCTTCAATTTGGTTTACAGTCGACTTAGTGGTTCCACAAGAAAAAAGCATTAAGGCCATTAAAAAACTAAGACAAAGAGTTCCTATTTGGCGTTTATGGGATTGATTAAAATCCTCCACCCCGAATTTCCCTAAACGTTCAAAAATCTGATATGGATGTTTCATATGTTAATTAGACAATTGGGTTTGGGATGCTTTCTCTGCATACATTTTTGCCTTTTTCAAATCGCCCTTAGCGGTATAGGCGACGTTCAGCTGGTTGTAAAAATCGTGCTCCATCCGCTGGTCGTCCAGTAAAAAATCTAAACCAGTCTCCAAACTTTCAATTGCGTCATCTGATTTTTCGAGACCGTTGTTTGCAACTCCATTTAACAAATAGAGCAATGCTTGAGCGGGGAAAATTTCCAATCCTTTTTTACTGAGTTCGGCTGCTTCATTGAATTTTTTAAAATCCACTTGAAGCAAAATTGTATTTTTCAATAAGTTATAATTGTCCAGAGACTGTGCAATTCCTTTTTCATAAAAATGCAGAGCTTGTTCCTTTTTTGATTTTGCCGAAAAATAATCTCCTAGTTTCTCATACACCTTTCCACCATTTTCTTCTGAAAAAAGACTTGCCATAGCTTCCAAATCGGGTTCATATTGTGGATTTTGGTTTACAAACTGGATAAAATCGCCCAACACGCGATATTTACTTTCGGTATCAATTTGATCTGAAGCAAAAACAATTTTCATGGATTTTAAGGCTTCGGAAGTATTTCCCGAATCCAAATAGAATTTATAAAGTGCCAAATGTACCAATTGTGATTTTGGATTATTCTTCAATAGGTTTTTAGCGGCTTCAAAGGCTTTCTCTGTGTTGCCTTGTTCGCTGTACAGAAAAATAAGGCTCAGGTGTTCTCTTTCATTTTTAGGATTATTATCGATTTTCTGTTCCAGATTTTCGATAGCACCCTCCCTATTTCCAGTAGCTCTGTAAATTTGTGCGCGAAGCGCATTCCGGATGTCGCTCTCGCCCCAAACACCATCCAATTCGTCCAATTGCTCAAGGGCCTTATCGTACTGTTTCGTTCGCGTTAAAAGATTGGCGAGGTCTTCTTTGTAGTCTTCGTCATAAGGAATCAATTTTCGCACGAGCAGAATGGCATTATCATAATCACGTTGTTGATAATATAAATCGTACAGGTGTTCCAAAACATCTAAACGATCTCCAACGCTGGCAAGCACCTTTTTATAATCTTTTTCAGCTTCGTCGTATATTTTTAGGGCAGAATAGTTTTTGGCCATTTCAAAATAAACAACGGCTTTATCTTCAGGAGTAGTTGCGGCAGCTTCGGCCTTATTCAATGCCGCCAGGGCCAATTCATGATTTTCAATGGCCTTTTGTTTTAACGCTTCAAAAAAGTTCTCTTGAAAAATATCGTCAACATTACCCAATTGGTCCATTGGGTTTTGGATGGAATCACTTGGGATTTCTTGGGAATAGGAGTGTGAGGAAAAGTACAAACTGCCCAACAAAATAATCGATATGTACTTAAAGGATATTTTCAAATTCTATTAATTCCTATTTGTATAAAAACTGTTATTTCAACTCCGAATAATCGCCAATACTCACATTTGTAAACTTCCCATCAAAAGTAGCGTAATTGCCAATCATTGCATTGTCCAAATTCGCATTCTTGATGGTTGAATTGGTTTGGATAATACTATTTTTGACTTTACTATCTTCAATTATTGTACTCTTACCAATAGATACATAAGGTCCGACGGTACTGTTTTTTAATATTACTCCCTCAGCGATAAAACAAGGTTCAATGATTGTTGAATTTTCATTAACGAGGTTTCCCGAAATAAGCTCTTCATTGGCTTCAGAAAGAAAACGCAACATTCTTTGGTTGGTTTCAACCGTTACTTCCTTGTTGCCACAGTCCATCCATTCATCTACTGTTCCCGTTTTGAAAATCTTTCCTTGGGACATCATTCGTTTTATTCCGTCGTTAATCTGATATTCTCCGCCGTTGATGATGTTGTTATCCAAAACGAATTGCAATTCATTTTTAAGCTGTGCCACATCCTTAAAATAGTAAATACCTATAACGGCTTGATCGCTCACATATTCTTTGGGCTTTTCAACCAGTTCTATTATTTCATTTTTCTCGTTGAGATTTACAACTCCGTAAGCTTCCGGATTTTCTACTTTTTTTGTCCAAATTACAGCGTCTGCTTCCTTGTCCAAATCAAAATCTGCACGAATTAATGTATCTGCATAGGCAATTACAGCGGGACCAGAAAGTGAATCCTTAGCACACATAATGGCATGACCGGTTCCCTTTGGATCGAGTTGGCGGTAAATGGTCGCTTTTGCTCCTAATCCAGTTGCTAATTTCTTTAAACTTTCAACAACATCATCTCCGAAAAAGGCTGGATCGCCGAGGATAAAGGCTATTTCGTCAATATCTTCATTCAAGACTCCGACGATATCTTCAACCAAACGGTGTACGATTGGTTTTCCAGCCACTGGGATTAATGGTTTTGGAATTGTTAAGGTGTGTGGGCGAAGGCGACTTCCGCGGCCTGCCATTGGTACTATTATTTTCATATATATCCCCTGCGAAGGCAGGGGTCTCTTTTTTAGATTCCTGTATTTCGAGCTCGCACAATACGAACTGTTTCAGGAATGGGAGGTTAAACTTATTCTCTTAATTTATTATAATTCAAATTCCAATTGGTTGTTAGATCAATCCAACCAGGATTCATATCTGTTACAAGGTTTATTTTCCATTCTCTTTTCCACTTTTTGAGTTGTTGTTCTCTTTTTGTGGCCATTTCTGCAATATCGTGTTCTTCAAAATAAACTAATTTATTACAGTTGTACTTTGCTGTAAAACTTTCTGGATATTTTTTAAGCTTATGCTCCTTTGCTCTTTCCTCTATATTGTCAGTAACTCCCACGTATAAAACGGAGTTTGTTTTGTTGGTCATTATATAAACATACCATAACTTCATTTCATCTTAGTCAGAGATTCCTGCCTTCGCAGGAACTTTTATTTCGTTCCCGTACTTCCAAATCCTCCCGCACCTCGAGAAGTTTCGCCCAACACTTTCACTTCTTCCCAAACGGCACGTTCGTGTTTGGCAATTACCAATTGG
This sequence comes from Aequorivita sp., assembly GCA_048270045.1. Taxonomy (GTDB): domain Bacteria; phylum Bacteroidota; class Bacteroidia; order Flavobacteriales; family Flavobacteriaceae; genus Aequorivita. Next base: position 34,375 of record JBLWTS010000019.1, on the reverse strand, counting down.
GCAATGCGCTCTCCATTTTCAATAGTGAAATCCTCATTGGAAAGGTTTACCAAAATAACGCCAATTTCGCCACGATAATCGGCATCTATTGTTCCTGGAGAATTTAGGACGGTGATTCCTTTTTTGGCTGCCAAACCACTTCTCGGTCGTACTTGGGCTTCATAACCAATTGGTAATTCTAGGAAAAGTCCTGTTTTCACAATTGCGCGTTGTAATGGCTTTAAGGTTGAAGGAGCATTGACGCAAGCACGTAAATCCATTCCTGCCGACGCAATGGTTTCGTAGGAAGGCAACTGAAATCCAGAGTTGTTTATAATTTTTATTTTCAAAATTTAATATTTTAATATCCAACTAAGGTGGCTGAGTGATTTTCTACATTTTTTCCATTGGAAAAAAATGTAGAAAATTGTACCGAGGCCTCTATTTTCTAATTATTCTCAAAAACTCCCTTTTTTCTGATAGCACCAAAAACGTCACAAACAGCATCAACATTAACGTTCCTGCCCAAATATTTCCGGGAAGTCCATAAAATGAAATCGCTGAAAATACTATGGCGAGTACCAAAAACCCACCAGTCCTTTTCAAATCGTAGGGAACGTCATAATATTTTCGTCCGTAAAGGTACGAAAGCACCATCATACTACCATAGGCAGCGAGAGTGGCAATGGCGGAGCCCATATAACCGATATACGGAATCAAAACATAGTTGAGAACTAGAGTGACTACTGCGGAAAAAACTGAAATATACGCCCCATATTTTGTTCGGTCTGTAACCTTGTACCACACGGAAAGATTGTGGTAAATACCCAAAAATAAATTGGCCAAAAGAATTAAAGGAACAATCTTTAAGGCTTCCCAGTATTGACTGTTGGGAATTAATATTCTTTTAAAAATATCGATATAAACTATTACTACGAGCAAAATCAAACATCCAAAAAGTGTGAAATATTTGGTTATTGCAGCGTAAGTAACCTTGGCATTGCTCTCTCCTGAATAATTGAAGAAAAATGGTTCGATTCCCAAGCGAAAAGCCATCACGAAAAGCGTCATAAACATTCCGAGCTTGTAGCAAGCCGAATAAAGACCAACTTGCACTTCGGCGACGTTCTCCGGTAAAAGATATTTCAAAAGAATCCGGTCAAAAGCTTCGTTTACGCTAAAGGCAATTCCTGCTATAAGCACGGGTACTGCGTATTTCATCATCTGTTTCCAAATAGTACTGTTGAAACCAAAGCCGATTTTTAGGTATAAAGGCAACAGCATAACTAATGTTATCGCACTTGCAATTAAATTCGAAATAAATATATAGGCTACTTTATTATCTGGATTCCATATCGATCCCCAGAATTCGCTATTAACCGCCAATTTTGGAAGTGCGAGAAAGAAGAATAAATTGAGACCCAAATTGATACAGACATTCAGAATTTTAATTACCGCATATCGCATCGGCTTTTCATTGACTCGAAACCAAACAAAGGGAAGAACTATCAGGGCGTCCAAGGCCAAAATCCAAAGGCCATAAGTCACATATTCAACCTTAAAATCGGAAATTTCTGCCAAATAATTTCGAAATAATAAGGTAACAACTAAGAAAATTATCGAGGATACGGTAAGTGAAGTAAGTGTCGTGGATTGCACTACATTTTGATCTGTGGTTCCCTTGGTAACGAAGCGAAAAAACGCAGTTTCCATTCCGTAGGAAAGCAACACGTTTCCAAGAATTAGGAAAGCCATTAAACTTGCATAAACTCCATATTCCTCTGGTAATAATACGTCCACATAAAGCGGCACGAGAATAACAGAGAGAATTCGGGGCAAGACTGTGGCTAGCCCATAAATAAATGTCTGTTTAAAGAGTTTTTTGAAAAGTGCCAAATTCGTGTTTCGTTTTATTTGAACCTACAAGAATGGGGACGCTTGCGATCTTGACAAAAGTATCGAAAAGATTGATTTTTAAGGTAGAAATGGAACCACGAATACACGAATGTTTATTTTTAGATTATTCGTGTATTCGTGGTAAAAAAAATATTATTTTATAAAATCGAATCCGCAGTACGGCACTAAAACCTCAGGTATTCTAATTCCATCTTCTGTTTGATAATTCTCAAGAATTCCTGCCAGAACACGAGGTAATGCCAAAGCACTTCCGTTTAAGGTGTGTACAAGTTTGTTTTTACCATCCGTATCCTTAAAACGAAGTTTCAAACGATTGGCCTGAAAAGTTTCAAAATTGGAAACGGAAGAAATTTCCAACCATCGGTCCTGTGCCGTTGAGAAAACTTCAAAATCATAGGTCATAGCCGAAGTAAATCCAAGATCACCTCCGCAAAGTCGAAGAATTCTAAAAGGCAATTCCAGTTCTCGAAGAATATCTTTTACGTGTTCCACCATCCCATCCAAAGCAGCATATGAATTGTCTGGATGTTCAATTCGAACTATTTCAACCTTGTCAAATTGATGCAGTCGATTCAATCCACGAACGTGTGCGCCGTAGCTTCCAGCTTCTCGTCGGAAACAAGGTGTGTAACCAGTACACATTATTGGCAAGTCGGAATGATTCAGTAAATCTCCGCGAAACATATTTGTCACAGGAACTTCAGCGGTTGGTATTAAATACAAATCATCAATTCCCACGTGATACATTTGCCCTTCCTTATCTGGCAATTGACCAGTTCCATATCCTGAAGCCTCGTTTACCAAAAGTGGCATTTGGTATTCGGTATAACCTGCAGCCGTATTTTTATCCAGAAAATAAGCAATCATTGCTCTTTGCAGTCGTGCGCCTTTCCCTTTATAAACAGGAAATCCAGCACCAGTAACCTTAACTCCCAATTCGAAATCGATCAAATCGAATTTTTTTGCAAGTTCCCAATGTGGCAACGCCCCTTCAATAAGTTTTGGAATTTCGCCTTCTTTGAAAACTTCGAGGTTATCATTTTCGTCAGTACCCGCGGGAACCAAATCATTGGGAATATTCGGGACAGTGTAGAGTAGCTGTTGCAAACGTTCAGAGGCTTCAAGCATTTTCTCATTCAATTGTTTTGAAGTTTCCTTCAATTCAACTGTTTTCTCCTTTAATGTGTTTGCCTTTTCAACCTCTCCGCTCTTAAACAGTTTTCCTATTTCCTTTGAATAGTTGTTACTCTGGGCCAAAACCTCATCCAATTGTGCTTGAGAGCTGCGACGATCCTCATCTGCGGATAAAATCTCATCCAATACAGATTCCATTTTCAAGCCTCTTTTTTCAAGAGCTTTTACGTATTTTTCCTTGTTTTCGCGGATTTCGTTTACTTGTAGCATAAGGTTATTTTTAAGGCAGCTAAGGTACAATAGACCCCGCAAGTTTTCAAGAGCCGTGAGGTCTTATTTTTATGATAAATGCTATTGCCTCAAGAACCTTTTAAAGTTTCAGGATTCATTCTATTATAAAAGAAAATGATGATATAAATTTTGTGTGCGGAAAAATTTTCACGATATTAAATAGAAACATTTTTATGAATCACAGCTTTTTAACGCCAAGCTCTTTATTAATCAGTGGGCAGGATATTTGTTGAGTTTTAATTTTATTGAGAAGGTCTTGTGTTATGTTAAATCAAGAAAGTCTCTCATTTCTTTTAAAGTCCATCAGAATTGCAGGTTTTCAAAAATTTCTTTATACGTGATTACGGCAAGTTTTGACCACACCACTTCCATTTCTACAGGCCATATTTGTCATTAATTTCTCGCACAACATCTTCATTTGAGAAAATATTTCCTTCTGAGATGTCTTTTAATCCAGCTTCAATAAAAAGTTTTCCGTATCTAATACTTCGTAGTTCAACCATTCGACCAATTTGTATTTTTCCAATTCAATATTCATGGCACTCAATTTTTAACCCTCTAAAGATAAAGATATAAAATTTCACTCAGCTTTTGGCTTCACCTTATAATCCTCAGGCGAAGGCAAAATCCATTCACTGTGCTTGAATGGATGCCATTTTTCAGAAGCCAAATCGACATTGGGATCGGTAAAAGGATGATAAGGGCCATTATTTACGCTTATAAAAGATTCCATATACACAGCAACATCCCTTCCTTTTTCAGACTCTACTTCCTTGATTTTCTGGGCCAATTGCCACATTAAATCAGGCTTAGTCCTGACGGCAGCACCTTGCTTTGTTCCTAAGAATTTCGTGTAGTCAAATAATTTCCGTTCTCCATTTACTTTATCAACTACGTACACGGTCAAGGCTCCACTTTTTGTGCGCAACATCATTCGCCAACTTAGCCTGTGACCCTCTTCGGTCCAAAGAACATCGTCCTTGAAAAACCAATGTCGCAGCGGAAGTCCTATTTGAAATGCAAAATATACCGCGAATACGACAACAAGAAAATTTTTGTATTTCGGGACAATTATTTCATTATCAGTGTACAATTTTTTCTTCGGAAGAAATCTTTGAAGTGTTTTGGGCGAGAAGAAGAACAAGGCAAACGCAATGGACATATACGGAAAAATGCCAATTTGAAATACAATTGAATTGAACAGGTGGAAAAATATCGAAATGGCAAAACCCAGCAAACGGGTGCGTCTCCACAGCAACAACGGAACTATTACCAAATCGAACAAAATCCCCATATAAGCCATAACCCAATGCACCCAATTGAGTTGTAGAAAATCACCTATAAGCCAATAGTCCGCTTTTCCTGACATAAATAAAGCTGGTACCGAAGCATCAAACCAGCCTGAATACCATTTGGCTACCGAAGCATAGGTGTAAACAATCCAAACTTGTAGGATTAAAACCAACAACACCCAACGAGGCATTGAAGCTGATTTTTTTTCAGGATTGATTTTAGCATCTAATGAAAACCATTCATTTGCGGGTAGAAAAGCCATGATCCAACAAAGCAGCATCATCAAATAATAATGGTTGTTATAGCTCGACTTCTGCATAAAATAGACGCCGCTCCACAAAAGAGCATAAGCAATCATGCTGAAGCGATATTTGTAGCCGAGCATGACGCAAATCCCAAAAATACCCATCAGAACGAAATAATAATACATTAAATCGCCTTGCAGATATTGCAGAAAATCGAATCCAATAAAATTGAAAGTGAAAGGAGGCTCAACTATGGTGCGGCTCAACCAACCTGTGGCAATAGCTCCAAAAGCCTCAATAGTAATTAAAAGACCAAAAACAGCCCTGAACAGGACTAGACCAACATTGTCGACTTGTTTGAAAAGAAACTTATCCACGGTTTTCTAAAAAAAGCCTTGCAAATTTTTCATCCTTGACTATTTCTTGACGCAAGGTTTCAATAGAATCAAACGTTTCCTCCTCCCGAATAAATTTCAAAAATTCGATCGTGATTTCTTTTCCGTACAAATCATTTTTAAAACCTAGAAAATGCGTTTCTATGGTTTTGTCTATTCCGCCGACTGTTGGATTTGTTCCAATGCTTGTTATTCCGAAAAATATTTCATCGTTTAAAACAGATTGAACTATATAAACACCGTTCTTTGGAATGAGTTTATATTTCTCCTTTAATTTTAAGTTGGCCGTAGGATAATTTATGGTTCTTCCAATGGCTTTCCCTTGAACCACTTCGCCTGAAATCATGAAATGATAACCCAAATAACTGTTGGCTGTTTCAATATCTCCAGCACCTAATGCCTTTCGGATTTTGGTAGAACTTATTGCCACATCATCTATTTCCTTGGCTGAAATTTCCACCACCTCAAATCCAAAAGTCTGTCCAAATTCTTTTAAATTTTCAATCGTTGCTGTTCTATTTCTACCAAAACGATGATCATAGCCAATAATTATTTTTTTGGCTTTTAAGCTATTTACCAAAATATCGCGCACATATTCCAGTGCTGTTAGCCTAGAAAAAGCATGGGTAAAAGGATGAATCACCAAATGATTGAGACCCGTTTCTTCGAGTAGTTGAGTGCGTTCCTCAATTGTATTTATAAGTTTTAAATCCATGTCCTGCTGGAGCACCATCCTGGGATGTGGAAAAAAAGTGAGCACCACGGAATCTAAATCTTCTCCCTTTGCGGTTTCAACCAAACGCCGCAAAATAGCTTTATGACCAATGTGGACTCCATCAAAAGTGCCGATGGTAACAACACTATGGCGGTTATTTTTATAGGCGGAAGCCGAGGGGTATTTTTCCAAAATTATTTTCCGTTAAAAGTGTTCATCGTAGTATTCATACCCGCCAGCGCAAAAGATTCAATAATTTCACAGCTTTTTGCTAGTCGTTCGGGAAGCAGTTTTTCTTCTTCCAAATCCCAATCGCCTAAAACATAATCTACTTGTCTTCCTTTGGCAAAAGCGTCGCTTATTCCAAAGCGAAAACGGTTGTAATTAGTAGTCTGCAAGGTGTTTTGGATATCTTTAAGCCCATTATGACCGCCATCACTACCTTTGGACTTAATACGAATGGTTCCAAAGGCCAAGTTCAAATCGTCAGTTATAACAAGGAGGTTTTCCATTGGAATCTTTTCTTTTTCCATCCAATATTTTAAGGCCTTTCCGCTTAAGTTCATAAAGGTACTTGGTTTTAGAAAAATAAAAGTTCTTCCTTTTACTTTATGCGAAGTAATGTCGCCCAATTTAGCAGTTTCCCAAGAAAGGGAATTCTTTTCGGCATAAAAATCGACAATTTTAAAACCGATATTATGGCGCGTGTTCGCATATTTTGGCCCAATATTTCCAAGGCCAACAATGAGAAATTTTTTCATGGGATTTTCTTCAGTAGTTATCTGTTCGGTTTTTGTAGAAAAGAATTTTCTGAAAAACGACATAATCTCATCCGTATTAGATTCTGCTTCAAATATATTCAGCAATTTGAAAATTGAAGCTACAATAACTTTGGTAAAAATAAAAAAAGCACCCTGAATTAACAGGATGCCTTCCACTAATATTTAAAAAGATAAGATTATGCCTCAGCAGCTGCTTCTCCAGCCTCTTCAGTAACTTCTTCCCCTTCTGCTGCTTCTTCTTCTTCAACTTCATCCACGATAGCAGTACGAGATGATCTAACCTGACAAATTACGGTGTTATCCGTGTGCATGATTTTATATGCTTCATTTTCGACAGCTCCAACATACATTTTGTTTCCAATACGCATTTCGGTAATATCGGCTTCGATAAAATCAGGAAGATTTGCAGGCAAAGCTTTGATACGAAGTCTGCGTGTAACGATTCTTAAAACCCCACCATTTCGAACACCACGAGCATTCCCTACTGTACGGACTGGAATTTCCATCGTTACTTCCTTATCGTCAAAAATTTGATAAAAATCGATGTGAAGAATACGGTCGGTAACAGGATGGAATTGAATATCCTGAAGAATAGCTTGAATTTTTTCGCCATCAAGTTTAATTACAACCGTGTGTACGTTTGGGGTGTAAATCAAGTCCTTGAAAGCAATTTCATCTGCTGAAAAGCTAATAGGCTCATCCCCTCCGTAAACTACGCAAGGAACCATACCAGCATTACGTAAGGCTTTCGTTGCTTTCTTGCCCACGCTTTCTCTTTTTGATCCTTTAATTGTAATAGATTTCATTTTGTAAAAGTTATTAATTATTAAGTTATTGAGTTTTAAAACCCAGTTTTTTAAGGACGGCAAAGATATGGTTTATTTTGGATTATATATTTACGATTTACGATTTTTTGAAATATGATACAGGACTGGAGGGAATCAGGATTTAAGGGAACTAAGAGGCAGGACTAAATGGAATCAAGGGACAGGATGAAAGGCGTGCCCGCCGAAGGAGAGGAGACAGGATAAAAAAAATGACAATTGAAGTGTTTTACATATTAATCTGTAACCTTGTTTAAATTTTTCAAATCTCAATTGCATAATCTGAAAAGGAAACTCAAGGCAACTCAGAATTGTACACAATGAATGTCAAATATTTAGACGGAAAAGAGGCCGCTGAGTGATCCCGATAAAATGCCCCAAAGCATTTTATCGGGATCGTACCGAAGCTACATTAAAAATTTTCCGCTAATAGATTTATTTGCATTGACACTAATCATAACATCTGCAAATAATTTCGCACAGCTTATTACCCGAATTTTTTTACTCGGTTTTGTAGGGATAGAATCTGAAACTATCAATTCTAATAACTGTGATTTTTCAATACGCTCATAAGCATTTCCCGAAAGTAGTGGATGTGTGCAAACTGCACGAACACTCAAAGCTCCTCGTTCCATCATTAAATCGGCAGCAGTGGTAAGGGTTCCAGCGGTATCAACCATATCATCCACGAGCACTACGTTTTTCCCCTTTACATCGCCAATAAGTTCCATGTGCGAAATTATGTTTGCCTTTTCACGTTGTTTATAGCAAATTACCACATCGCTGTTCAGAAATTTAGAATAAGCATACGCCCGTTTTGAACCTCCCATATCTGGGGAAGCAATAGTAAGATCTTCAAGATTGAGGCTTCTTAGATATGGAAGAAATATGGTAGAAGCGAAAAGATGATCTACTGGTTTTTCAAAAAATCCTTGTATTTGATCTGCGTGAAGATCCATGGTAATTATTCGAGTAGCTCCTGCGGCTTCGAGCATTTTGGCAACCAATTTTGCCGCAATCGGCACGCGAGGTTTGTCTTTCCTGTCTTGGCGAGCCCATCCAAAATAAGGCATGACAGCAGTAATGTGTCTCGCTGAGGAACGTTTGGCAGCATCGATCATCAACAGTAATTCCATTAAGTGGTCACTGTTTGGAAAGGTTGAGCCTATGAGGAAAACACGACTTCCACGAACTGATTCCTCAAAGGAGGGTTGAAATTCCCCATCGGAATAATGTGAGGTTATAACTTTACCCAAAGGCATTCCAAAAGCCTCGGCAATATCCTTACCTAGGGCTTCACTTTGTTTACAGGCAAAAATCTTCGGATCGGGGGCAATGGTTGGCATAGTTTTGAGGTTTGATTGATAGGATGCAAAGATAAAGATTAATGGCAAGTGATGTTCGAAAAAATACAAGACAAAAACTTTCGAGATATTCTAAATATTTGTTTATTTTTGCCTCCCAATTTGCTCGAGTGGCGGAATTGGTAGACGCGCTGGATTCAAAATCCAGTGTTTTCGGACGTGCGGGTTCGATTCCCGCCTCGAGTACAAAGCCTTGACAGCAATGTTGAGGCTTTATTTTTTTATAAATTTCGCTACACTTTTCCCTTGAGGGGAAATAATTTCCAGAAAATATAAGCCTTTATTCAGTTCAGTCACGTTTATAGCTGAATCAATCGAAGAGAATTCCTTGATTTTTTGTCCAGAAATGGAATAAATAGTCGCCGTTTCAATTTGTGATCTGTTTGATTCAATATGAAGTTGATAAGTTACTGGATTTGGATAAATTTTAAAACTCAAAAATTCATTTTCAGTAACTGAAAGTGGTTCGGCAATAAAATCCAAGACAATCCCAAAAGTATTATTTGTATAATAGAGATGCCTCATATTATCCGTTGCATCCGTATAAATCATATAGGAATAATCACCTTCTATGGAAAAGAACTCAAAGTAATAGAATTCAAAATCGTTTAAAAATTGAGTTCCACAAATATTATTGGTTTGCGAATAGTTAATGGGGTTTAATTTATCATCATTAGCGTTGTAATTATAATTTCCTGAAAAGGAATTACAAGCTCCATAGCCTTCAAAAGAAAGATCTTGGTTGATCGTCAAGTAGGGGTAAATGGGAGGATCGATGTCGGCTATAACGAGTGCACCGCCAAAATCAATTTCCATTTTGTGTAGATTCCATGTTTTGAAAAGTTCGGGGTTTGGGCTTTGGGCTCGGCATTGCAGCACCGCAATAATTCCGAATACAAGCAAGGTAGCGCTTTTCATAGCTGGATATTTTAGAAATGTGATTAAATATATGAAATCTATCTCACAATTCTTATATTTGGGCAAACCTTCAACCTCCTCCCCGATGTCCGATTTCTGGCTGTATTTTAATCTTGGCCTCCACCATGTATTGGATTGGAAGGCGTACGACCACATTCTATTTTTAATCGTACTCTGCGCCGCCTATACATTTTCCTCGTGGAAGCGATTATTAATTCTCGTTACTTTATTTACCCTCGGCCATACAATTTCATTGTTTTTGGCAAATTATAATATTGTGAGCGTTTCGGGAAGAGTCATTGAATTTATGATTCCCGTTACCATTCTGGTCACGGCTTTATTCAATCTCTTTACAGCTGGAAATGAAAAAACAATGGAGAAAATGGGTATCCTATATATTGTTACCATTTTCTTCGGATTAATTCACGGATTAGGCTTTGCCTCCTTTTTTCACGCCTTGGGTACTGGCGGCAAATTTTTGCCCTTGCTGGAATTCGCCCTCGGAATTGAAGCCGCACAAATCATCGTGGTAATAGTTCTTTTAATTATAGCCTTCATATTCCAGACGATATTCCGGTTTAATAAAAGAGATTGGGTATTGGTCATATCGGCCTTGGTAATTGGAATGGTAATTCCAATGCTTATAAATAACTGGATTTTTTAGTCAACCCACAATTCTGTATAAAGACGAGAATCAAAATTTTAATCTTCTCCCGTCGTGAATTTTAACCAGATTTTAAAGCTTTTAGAGTACTCTCCTCAATATTTCCGACGCAGAAAGACTCATTAACTTTTAAACGTATCGACTCTTTAGCGCATTTAGGAATAAGTTAATAAGGTTTTTTTGGTAGTGGCGTAAGTTCACATTAATTTCGCTGTTTATTTAAAAGTATGATTTTCCCATCACTCATTTTCAAATCGAACCCTTTAACCAACGAAGGCATTTTATATTTGTGCGGCGCACAATCGAAGGATTTCTATTTCCCGAATATTTTACACAGATGAAACACAGCAAACAACGCACCTACGATATCGCATATTTGCGAATGGCACAAGAATGGAGCAAGCTATCCTATTGTAAGCGCAGGCAGGTTGGCGCGCTTATTGTAAAGGACAAAATGATTATCAGCGATGGCTATAATGGTACTCCCACAGGTTTTGAAAATGTTTGTGAGGATGAAGAGGGATCCACTAAATGGTATGTTTTGCACGCTGAAGCCAACGCCATTTTAAAAGTGGCATCTTCCACCCAGTCCTGCCGAGGAGCTACACTTTATATAACAATGTCGCCCTGTAAGGATTGTAGTAAATTAATTCACCAAGCTGGAATCACACGGTTGGTTTATAAAAACGAATATAAAGATAACGCCGGCATCGCTTTTTTGGAAAAAGCTGGTGTAAGCATAGAGCACATACCTGATTTGGATTCAGACTAATGGGAAAATACACCTCAAAATCACTCCGCAACCTAAGAAAATATTTGCCTTTATGGGTTGGACTGGCACTCGCTATGGGGGTTTTAATTGGTTCTAAACTGAATTTCAACGACACCAAAAAAAACATATTCTCCGCCAATTCAAAAAAAGACAAGCTCAACAGGCTCATCGATTATATTGATTATGAATATGTGGACGACGTAAACACAGATAGTATTGTTGACGTTACCGTAAATAGAATCCTAGAAAACCTCGATCCGCACTCAGTTTATATTCCCAAAAGTGAATATGCCCATACCGCTGATGATATGCGTGGTGCTTTTATAGGAATTGGGGTTAGTTTTTATATTTACCGAGACAGTATTGCTGTAATCCGACCTATAACTGGCGGCCCTGCTGACCTCGCGGGAATTAGATCTGGAGACCGCATCATTTATGCCGATGGAAAAAAACTCTTCGGCGAGTTGATTGAACGGGATAGCATTACCAATTACCTGAAAGGCGCAATAAACAGTAAAGTGGCATTACAAATTTACAGACCTAGCCAAAATAAAAAATTGGATATAAAACTGCGAAGAAAACAAGTGCCTTTGATAAGCGTGGATGCTTCCTATAAACTTACCGATGATTTGGGTTACATTAAGTTGAACCGATTTTCAGAAACCACTTTTAATGAGTTTAAAAGCGCATTGGACAAATTAAAAGAACAAGGAATTACCAAACTTGTCTTGGATCTTAGAAATAATCCTGGGGGCTACATCTCGACAGCAGAAAGAGTTGTTGACGAATTTCTTGAAAACAAAAAACTGGTGTTGATTACCAAAAACAAAAGCGGTGAGATAAATAAAACCTACGCCACGCGTCGTGGAGATTTTGAACACGGAAAACTTTATGTACTAATCAACGAAAATTCCGCCTCCGCCAGTGAAATTGTGGCAGGTGCCCTGCAAGATAACGACAAAGGAACCATCATCGGTAGAAGATCTTTCGGAAAAGGGTTGGTGCAACGAGAAATGTCTCTAGGCGATGGGAGCGCAGTCCGATTAACGATTGCGCGATATTACACTCCCACAGGCCGCTCCATCCAAAGGCCTTATGGCAATGGAAAAGACACCTATTATAATGATTATGAAAAACGATACCTCAACGGAGAGTTGATGCATGCTGACAGCATTAAAGTTGCGGATTCCCTGAGATATGTTACTCCCAAAGGCAAAGTGGTTTACGGAGGCGGAGGAATTATTCCCGATGTGTTTGTTCCTAAGGACACCAGTATGGAGAATGAAACCATCCAATATGTGTCCAGAAGCGGATTTATGAGCTACTTTATTTTTGAATATCTCGAAAAGAACCGAGCCTTATTTAACGATATGGATTTCGAGGATTTCAGAACCCAATTCATTGTGGATGATAAATTATCGACCGAATTTATTGAATACGCAAAATTTGACGAGGCTCAAATAGACCTTTCAAATTATAAAGAAGAATTGAAAAGAACCTTAAAAGCCAATATCGCACAACAGCTCTTCGGACCCAAGGAATATGAAATTATCATAAATGAAACGGATCCGATGATCTTAAAAGTATTGGAACTCGAAGAGGAAGGGCATTTAGATGAAAAATAGAACCTTTATCTTTTTGATTTAGCGGCAATCTTTTTGGAGATAAGCAAAATACTAAGCACCAAAATTGCACACAACCCAGATAGAATACCAAAAATAGCAACGGAACTATCTCCCTGCAACAAATGGTTAGAGTCCAATTTGGTTATGTTATAAACAACAATCCCAAGTGCCGCAGCAAACAAAATGTAGATGAAAATTTTCATAATAATATCAATGTTGTGGAAAGACTACAAAGTGCTATCTATATTTTAAAATAGTCCCTGAATATTTGAAGTAAACAATTTCACTGCAATTGCTAGCAAAATTACACCAAATATTTTCTTTATCACAGCAATTCCATTTATCCCCAAAAATCGTTGAATTCTTCCCGAAGATTTCAGGACCAAATAAATAATGATAACGTTGAGAACTATCGCGACAATAATATTTTCAATCGGATATTCAGCGCGCAGGGAAATTAAAGTGGTTAAACTTCCCGGTCCTGCTAAAAGTGGAAATACCAAAGGAAATATTGAGGCCATATCCGGACTGTTTTCTCCTTCTTTAAATAAGGTTACGCCTAGAATCATTTCCAAGGCAATAAAAAAGATAATTAAGGCTCCAGCAACCGCAAATTCAGTGACGTTAATACCAATAAGGTGCAAAATACTTTCTCCTAAAAACAAGAATACAATCATCACGATACCTGCAATAATTGAAGCTTTTCCGGAGTGAATACTTCCAGCTTTTTCTCGCAATCCGATAATTATTGGAATACTTCCAACAATATCAATCACTGCAAAAAGAACCATTGTGGCGGTTACTATTTCTTTAAAATCAAAGTTCATTTCATTATTTTTCAGCGCGCAAAATTAATCATTATTATTATTCACAATTCAATAACCTTTAGTTAATAATTGTATAATTTATTCGAAGGAAAATCAATAAACAATTTATCTTTGCTGAATGTTTCAGCTTGGAAAAACAATAGTCTCCGAAGATTTAATCGAAAAGGATTTCGTCTGCAATCTCAGCGCATGTAAAGGTGCTTGCTGCATTGAGGGAGAAGCTGGAGCACCCGTAACAAAAGAGGAAGTCCGCACTCTCAAAGATATCTATCCAAAAGTGAAACCCTTTCTCCGCTCGGAAGGAATCGCGGCCATAGAAAAGCAGGGCACTCACATCGAAACTGAATATGGCGAACTTGAAACCCCATTGGTGGAAGGTAAGGAATGTGCTTATGTTACTTTCACCAAAGATGGCATTGCAAGTTGTGGTATTGAAGATGCCTTTAATGCTGGGGAAATTGATTTCCAAAAACCCATTTCTTGTCATTTATATCCTGTTCGTGTTCAAGAATACAGCGAATTTGCTGCGGTAAATTATCATCGCTGGCCTATATGTGATCCCGCCTGTGCCTTGGGAAAAGAATTACAAGTTCCCATATATAAATTCGTGAAAACCGCTCTTATTCGAAAATTTGGGAAAAATTGGTATACTGAGCTCGAAAAAATTGCATCTCAAATGCAAACTTCCTAATTCAGTTTTTCAATAGTTTTTTCTTTTGCGTTGATTTTGACTATATTAGTGCTCAAAACCAAATTAATTAACTCGCTAAAGATTTTAAATTATGAAAAAGTATTTACTTTCATTTCTCCTCATCTCACTACTGATAGGTTGCAAAGACAATCCAGTAACAAAGAAAATACAGGAAACTACTGAGACAGTTTCAAATACAACCCACGTCGTCAAAGAAATGAATAAGATGCAAGACGATATTAAGGATTTATCTGGAGTTACTCCACTCACAAATGATGAATTAAAAGCATGGTTACCCACTGAAATAAACGGTATGAAACGAATCAGCTATAAGGCAGGCGAAGTTGGGATGATGGGTATTTCTTCCCTCAATGCTACCTTTGCCAATGAAGACAAGTCTAAAAAATTCAGCATAAACCTCATTGATGGTGCTGGTGAAATGGGAGCCTCTGTTACGGCTAGCATGCGCATGATGATGAGTCAGGATTTTGAGGAAGAAGATGAGTACAGCAGCCGAAAAACAGTAACTCGAAATGGCAAAAAGGCAATCGAGGAATCTCAAAAAAACAATAGCCGCAGTACCATACAATTTATGGAGAATAAACGTTTTTATATAGAAGCAAAAGGAGAAAACATGGGTATTGACGAAACTTGGGATGCAATTGAAAAACTGAAACTGAACAAACTTGGCTAAGTAGATTAAAAAGATAAATTACCAGGTTATTAGAGGAAAGGAATTGGCTTTAGGCGAGTTCCTTTTTTTGATAAGGCTAAGTTTTTGATAAATATTTCCAGAACCTAATAGCGGTCGGGTCATTTCCTTATATTTACACCATGCGCACATTACTTTCTATATTCTTGTTATTTATCGTGACAATTGGGTATTCCCAAAGCGATGCCTTGGCAAAAAACTATTTTGAACAAGGAGAATTTGAGAAGGCCTTACATCTTTATGAAAAACTCAGCAAGCAAAACCCTTATCGCCTCGATTATTTTATGGGTTTGGTGAAAAGCAACCAACAACTTGAAAATTTTTCGGAAACGGAACGCTTGCTGAAAGAAAAATTAGGCGATGCTCGAAACTATCCACAGCTATATGTGGAGTTAGGACATAACTATTCTCTTCAAAATAAAACTGAATTAGCTACCGAAAGCTACAACAAAGCGATTCAGTCAATCGAAACCAATCCAAATTTCGGCTATAATATTGGCAATACATTTGAACAATATAGTTTACTGGATGAGGCCATCGCGGCTTATAGAAAAGCGATGGAATTAAATGACAGAATGGATTTCAGTTTACAGCTTGCGCAGATCTATGGCGAGCAAGGCAACTTGGAAAAAATGTTCGAGAGCTATCTGGATATTGTTGAAAAAAACAAGAGTTTTAGAAGTACTGCACAACGATATTTCAGTCTTTATGTCAGCGAAGATCCATCCAACGAAGCCAATGTAATTCTCAGAAAAACTTTGTTAAAGCGTTCGCAAGAAAATCCTGATACGCTGTATAACGAATTGCTCAGCTGGCTTTTCATTCAACAAAAAGAATACAAAAAAGCATTTACCCAAGAAAAAGCCATCTATAAACGAATAGACGAAGACCTAAGCAGCATCGTTGACTTAGCCTACATAGCCATAGCCGACAAAGATTACGTAAACGGAAGAGAAATAGTAAACTTCGTTATCGATAATTCATTTACACTACAAAATCGTTTGCAGGCAAACCAAATCTTGATGAAGATGGAAGTAGAAACCGCAACTCCAAAACAGTACGTGGACGTTGAGAAAAAATTTGACACGCTTTTGGCCGACTTCGGAAGAAACCCAGACACTTATCTGCTCCAAATAGACTACAACCACTTTTTGGCGTTTAAAAACAATAAAAAAGAAGCCGCCATTACCAACTTGAAAGTTTTAGCCAAACAACGGTTAACCAGTTATCAGGAGGCGCGGGTGAAAATGGAACTTGCCGATATTTTAGTTTTTGACGAAAAATTCAACGAAGCTTTGATTTATTATTCTCAAATTCAGAAAATGGTTCAAAGTGATGTTCTTGCCCAAGAAGCAAGATTCAAAGTGGCACAGACTAGTTATTTTAAAGGCGATTTTGAATGGGCGCAGGTTCAACTTGATGTACTTAAGAAATCAACTTCCCAATTAATTGCCAACGACGCTATGGAACTGAGTTTATTGATTAGAGACAACTCTTTGGAAGATTCAACCCAAACAGCTCTGAAAAAATATGCCCATGCCGATCTTCTCGCGTTTCAAGAAAGGAATACAGAAGCTGTTGCGGCATTAGATGAAATCCTCACCAACCATAAAGGAGAATCAATCGAAGACGAAGCGTGGCTAAAACAGGGAGAGATCTATGAAAAAATGGGAGAATATATGAAAGCCGCTGAAAACTATTTAAAAATCATAGAATTTTACAAAGATGATATTTTGGCCGACGATGCCCATTATCGCTTAGCGGTAATTTACGAAACAAAATTAGATGAGCCAGACAAAGCCAAAGATCAATATGAGCGAATTATTTTCCACCATGCCGATAGTATTTATTTTGTGGAAGCGCGGAAAAAATTCAGAATGCTAAGAGGAGATGCGATAAATTAAAATCCCAAATTCAAACCCCAAATTCCAAGTACGCTTTGGGGTATAGTACTTATCCCGATAGCGAGATTGAAATATAAGAAACATGTATATCTACAACGTAACCATAAACATCGACGAAAGCATACACGATCCATGGTTGAAATGGATGAAAACTGAACACATTCCCGCCATGCTCGCAACTGGAAAATTCTCCAAGGCCTTGATGACGCAAGTAATTGTGGAGGAGGAAGTGGATGGAAAAACTTATTCCGTTCAATATACTACCGATAGCAAAGAAACTCTTCTAAAATATTATAGCGAAGACGCAGAAGAACTTCGCGCCCAAAGTAATCCATTTAAGGGAAAATTCTTGGCTTTTAGAACGGAGCTTAAAATTATAAGCGAACAATTCCAAGTGAGTTCTATAAATGAGGGAGAGCCCAAACAGCAATGAAAAAAATAGAATCCCCAAAATATAAACATCCCAAAACACCTCGCTCCTTTGATGAGGGAGCTTCCGATAAGTCTGTGCGCGCCAAAAAACACCTTGGTCAGCATTTTCTTAAAGACGAAACCATTGCTGAAAAAATAGGCGACACTTTGGGTCTGGTAGGGTATAAGAATATTCTTGAAATCGGACCAGGAATGGGAGTTCTGACTAAATATATGGTCCAAAAAGATGTTTCGATAATTGCTATGGATCTCGACACAGAATCCGTTCAGTATTTGAAAGAAAACTTCACCAATGAAAATTTTGAAATTCTAGAGGCGGATTTCTTAAAGTATGATCTTTCACAAATTTTTGGCAAGGAGCAATTCGCCATAACTGGGAATTTTCCATATAACATTTCCACCCAAATCGTTTTCAAAATGTTGGAATGGAAGGACAGAATTCCTGAGTTCACGGGAATGTTTCAAAAAGAAGTGGCGCAGCGTATCTGTGAAAAAGAAGGAAGCAAAGCGTATGGTATACTTTCGGTTATAGCCCAAGCATTTTACGAAGCAGAATATCTGTTTACAGTTCCTCCCACAGTTTTTAATCCGCCACCAAAAGTAGATAGTGGCGTACTTCGTTTAAAAAGAAAAGAAGACTATTCCATTCCTTGTGACGAAAAAATGTTTTACAGAGTAGTCAAAACCGCTTTTCAACAACGTAGAAAAACCCTTCGAAACAGTTTAAAATCTTTCGACTTATCCGATAGAATAAAAGAAGATACTATCTTTGGCCAGCGGCCCGAGCAGCTTTCCGTTATAGAATTTATTGCCCTTACCCAAAAACTAGAAAATGATGCAATTTCAACTGACAGATGAATTTATTGAGCAGGTTGAAAAACTGATTGCGGACAATAATGGTGAAGCCTTAAAAGCCTTTCTACAGGAATTTCACTTTGCCGATATTGCCGAACTCCTAGAGGAACTCAATACTGAAGAGGCTACCTATATCGTAAAACTGCTAGACAGTGAAGTTACCAGTGAAATATTAATCGAACTGGATGACGATCTTCGGGAGCGTATTTTGGATAATCTTACTCCATCCGAAATTGCTGACGAGCTCGAGGAAATGGACACCGATGACGCGGCAGATATTATTGCCGAACTCGACGACCATATTCAAAAACAAGTAATTGGCCACATAGAAGATACGGCACATGCTGCCGATATTGTTGACCTATTGCGCTACGATGAAGATACAGCTGGGGGTTTGATGGCGAAGGAATTGGTAAGAGTTAAAGAAACTTGGACGGTTGCGGGTTGTGTGCGCGAAATGCGACGACAGGCAGAAAACGTTACTCGGATTCATTCAATTTATGTAACAGACAAAGAAGGTCGGCTTAAAGGAAGACTCTCCTTAAAAGATTTGCTGACCGCTAGTGAAAGAACCCATATCAGCGAAGTATATATTCCTAAGGTTGATTATGTAAATGTGCACACCGAAGCGGATGAAGTGGCTCGGATAATGCAAAAATACAATCTTGAAGCAATTCCAGTCGTAGATGATGAAGGCATTCTGGTGGGACGAATTACCATTGACGATATAGTAGATTACATCAAGGAAGAAGCTGAAAGAGATTATCAAATGGCCGCTGGTATTAGTCAAGACGTAGAAGCCAGCGATGGTCTTTTTAAACAGACCAAAGCACGATTACCTTGGTTATTGATAGGAATGATGGGAGGTTTAGGAGCTGCTACAATTATCTCCAATTTCGAAGTTATCCTAAACAATTATCCCAAACTTCTCATTTTTGTTCCATTGATCCAAGCAACTGCTGGTAATGTCGGCGTTCAATCCAGCGCCATAATAGTTCAGGGATTAGCCAATGACTCTTTAAGAGGCCACTTATTTGCACGAATAGTAAGAGAAACCTCCGTTGCTTTGGTCAACGGCATTTCAATCGCTATTATCGTTTTGCTTATTAGCCATTTCGTTTTCTATACCAGTTATTTGGAGTCACTAAGTATAGGTATTGCACTAATCACCGTAATAATACTAGCCGCAATTGTCGGAAATCTTATCCCTATATTTCTTCACAGAAGAGGAATTGATCCCGCTGTGGCAACGGGACCATTTATAACCACCAGCAATGACGTATTCGGTATTTTTACCTATTTTCTTATCGCCAAATTGATTCTAGGATTTTGAATTCGAAAAAATTTTCGCAACGTTTTGTCGTTCCTTCCTCGGCCATTGATGGACTTGGTCACGTAAATAATATTATATACTTGCAATGGTGTCTTGAGGCTGCAGAAGCCCATTGGATTTCAAAAACAGATGCTAAACTGCGCGAGCAATTTGTTTGGGTTGTTCTCAGTCATAATATATCCTATAAAAATCCTGCCTTTGTAGGCGAAGAACTAGAAATACAAACTTGGATTGAATATCACAAAGGAGTACGAAGTGAACGATGCTACAAAATAAAAAGCGTCGAGGACGGAAAAACCCTAATAGAAGCAAAAACTCTTTGGTGTTTGTTAGATGGAACCTCCCGAAGGCCAGTAATAATTCCTAATGAAATCGCTGATCTTTTCTTGTGAGAAATAATCATCGAGCAAATAATAATTAAGAAGTCAAATCAAAGAATGTATTCATTAAAAAAGCCCCTGTCCTTTCAAACAAGAGCTTTGATAGTATCATTCACTTTTCAATTATTCCTTTTCCAAAGACATACGGGTGTATTCTAAAACAAGACCACTTAGCCAATCCCAGTTGACTGATTTATATGGATACTTTGCCATATATTCGGGATTGTCGCCAAAAAGAAGATCATAATTTTCTTCAAAATCACTTTTTGGAAGCCAAAATACCTTATCTCCTTTTTGAACATAATACGATTTTACCACGCCCCCGCCAAAACTTGGGGAACCGCCCACTGAAAATCCTTTTGACTCCTTTGCATAAGGATCATGGTAAACAGAAATTATTTGGCTAAATTCTGGATTGATTAACTGCATCAAAAACTCTTGCTCATCTTTTTTGTTTTTTAATGAAACTTTTTGATTGATAAAGTAAATCTGATCATTACTAGTTAATTTTTTCGCACTATTTCTTCTTCCCATTCCAAAATTGCTGAATTTTTGGGATACCTTCCCAAACTTCTCAAAACCACTTGCATACAGATAGGCCTCAGCAATTTCCGAAGCTTCATAGGTTTTCTTTTCGTCAGTAATACTGTCCTTAAAAACAATTTCCCGAATCTGTCCTTTTTTGGTGACAACTCCTTTGCAATAACCTCTATGCTCCGAACCGTCCTTCATGATAACGGTTGAAACTTTTTTCGTGGCTGGTTGGTTGAAACCTTCATTGAAATAATATGCCTTCAACACGGCAAGTTCGTCTTTACTGTATTTTACTTTATCCTGGGCAAAAGCAAAACTGCAAATCAGTAGAAGTACAATTGATAAAAATTTTAGTTTCATAATTTTAATGTTTATTGTTTAACGACACAATATTCCAACATTATTTTTAATTGGTAATATTTTTAGACCGAAAATCGTCATCACACACATCAAAATAAGGCAAATGCCTTATACTTTGGCGTTATTTTGGTCAAAAAAAAGAAGCCACGAATGGCTTCTATATTTTATTTTAGTCGTGTCCGACTAAGATGTAAGACCGCTGGGCTGCGCTGAAAGACATAAGACATAAGAGTTTCCTCCTAATAGCGTGATAATTAAGCAAATCCATGAAGCAAATTTCTTAGTTGTTAAATTTCAGTGGTGAACTTAATAGCAAGCTATCTTTTAATAAAAATGTTTTAAGCGCCTGCCTGCTTTTGACTGAAGGTAATTTTGAAATATTTTAATCGGACACTAATGATTTTATTTAAAAAATTAAATGATTATACCTTCTTAAAGCTGGAATAATATTCCTGCATCAAATTCATTAATGCTGTTACCAAATCTTTTGTTTCTAGCAATAAGCTAAAATACAAAGCTGTATTTTTCGGACTAGATTCTTCCGTTCGTGTACGAGCAACTTGCTTTTCAATTTTTTGGGAAAGGCTTTGGAATATTTCGTCTTTATTCGCCAACACCTTTCCTATTCGGTGGAATTCCTTTTTATGAAAAATATCCTCAATCTCGTTTAAAAGCTCTTCCAAGTGTCTGTCAATTTCTTGTAGATCTTTAATTTGATTAAAACGAAGTGCTTTGTGATTGTTGTTAACGTGCTTGTAGCTAGCCTTTGAAATAAATTCCAACGATTGCACCACATCTGTCAAATAACCAAGAATGATAATATAGAAATTACTTCCCCGAACGCTCGTTTCATCAAGGTTCTTTATGAAATAGAAAATATTATCTCGCAATTCCTCTACCTCTTCATCCAGTTTTTTCACACCTTTCTTGCTTTTCTTAAGCTTTTTTGTGTCTTGCTTTGCTAGTCCGCGAAGCATATCGGTATAAATCTTGTTTGAGCGCGAAACCACATTACTGATATTCTCGGCACTCTCCTGAATAATTCCCTGAACGGTTTTACTCTCGGTTTTCTTTAAACCACTTTTGTCCAGTTTTAATTTTGATTTGTTTCTATAAGAAATATAATTGCGAACCAATAAAAGCATTGCCAATAGCAACAGGATGGCAATCATGGTTCCCTTTCCAATATAGATTAAATAAGTTAAGATTCCCGCTGCTGCAAAGGCTACAAAAGCTGTAAAGAACCAACCTCCAATTACCTTTAGCACTCCTGCAACGCGATAAACGGCACTTTCGCGTCCCCAGGCCCTGTCGGCTAATGAGGTTCCCATTGCCACCATAAACGTGACATAAGTGGTGGAAAGTGGCAATTGATTTGAAGTGGCAATGGAGATAAGAATTCCTGCAACCATCAAATTTATGGAGGCTCGAATCATGTCGAAGGCCGGAAGTTCGTAGGTTTTATCCTTTGAAAGATTAATTACAGGCTTTTCAAACCGTTTTTCAATTTTATGCTGAAGAGAGTCTGGCATAATAGAATTGGCGTAATATGCAAGTTGTGTGCTGGATTTAACCAAAATTCGCGACAGCATATTAGGCTCAAACTTCTCGTTGCCTTCTCCTTGGCGAGCAAGATTTATTTCCGTTTCAGAAACACCCCTTGATTTTTTGGAGAACCATAAAGTTAGCACCATAATCACACCAGCTCCCAATAGCAATAAAGGTTCTGCCGGAACAGGATTATTGAGACTGAGCATAAGGTAATTTGAAGGATCTGCACCAGTGACAGACCAGTCCATATAACTGTGATAGGCTGCCATGGGCACACCAATAAAGTTAACGAGGTCGTTCCCTGCAAAGGCAAGAGCCAAACCAAAGGTACCAGCACCAATCACCACTATCAAGATGTTTTTCTTGAAAATCATGGTAAACAACTGGGAAAAAATAGTCCAAAATACGAGTCCCGCACTCAATAGAATCCAAGTGTTTATTTCAAGGACACTTTCGAAAGTTGCTTGAAATGGAGTTCCTTTCAAACCTTTAATGAAAATAAAATAAGAGATGGATGTTAAGGCTAAACCGCCAAAAAGAGCTCCAAAGTACTTCATTTGTTTCTCCGACTGAAAAGTAAAGAGCAATCTCGAAAAATATTGCACAATAATACCCGCAGTAAATGCAATTACAACCGAGAGAATGATCCACAATATAATTTCGGGAACTTTATCTGCGTTTATGTAAGTTATTAAGGACGAGAAGCTTTCTGTATCAGAATGCCCGATTTTTATTAAAGCCATAATCACAGCCGCACCAAGTAATCCAAAAACAATGGAAATAGTGGTGGATGTTGGAAGGCCAATGGTGTTGAAAAAGTCCAATAGCAATATATTGGTAATCATTACCGACATGAAAATGATCATAACTTCATCAAAATAAAACTGCGAAGGATGGAAAATTCCACTTCGAGCCACTTCCATCATACCGCTGGAAAAGCTTGCACCAATAAATATTCCAAGACTGGCAATTACGAGAATTCCTTTTAAAGGGATGGCTTTCGAGCCAATTGCAGAATTCAAAAAGTTTACTGCGTCATTACTAACGCCCACCACCAAATTCACAATGGAAAGGGCTACGAGCGCAACAATCATTAATAAGTATATATTTTCCATTTGTTTGAATGGTTAAGGAGGCAAATTTGCCAATTAATTTTAAATATTATGTTACCTAAACATTAACTCTTCGCTAAAAATCTATTTGAAACCTTCCTTGAATAATGTTCAGATTTCCTTTTTCTTCTATGTTAGTTCTCACGTAATTCAGCATTACTCGAGAAACTGGATTGAGATACCAATTAATCCCCACAGCAATCTCCGACTGTTTTCCAGATACAAGTTTAGTATGTGTCAAATCCGTTTTTGAATATTTCAACGCCACTTCCAGAGCGCCCAGGCCCTTTTGTGCGCCTCCAAAATTTCTATTGGGTTTCACTCTGCCAAAACCTTCATACGAGCCTTGGTAATTTCTACTTTCTCCGGTTATAAAATAACTCAGCTCAGTATAATAATTTGAAAAGTTATATCGGTAATCAATAGCGTTTACTGTAGCGGTCAAATATTCAGCTTGAATTGAAAAAGGTCCCTGAACATAGGCCATTTCAAAATTCGCTAACCCCACATCATCCACAAACTCAATCGTTCCGGAGTTTAGATATTTTTCTGCCAAATTAGAGCCTGGAGCAATGGTAATTTTGTATTCCCTGCTATCGGGTTTCCGAAAACTGTAGGCAGCCCCCAGATGAAGCAATTGTCGCTTTCCAGCATCTTTAATCGGAATTCCTGTTACCCTACCCGTAAGCACATATCCGTCATTCGCCATAGCGTCATTGCTGTTATTGCTTGAGTTTCTAAATGCTCCAAGTTGTACTGAGAGCCGATTATCAATAAAATCATTGAACACCATAGCTCCATTATTCCGAGCTTGAGAGAAGTAACTATTGGCACCTCGCTCCATAAAAGTTACATATTTACCACTGGTAAGTACTGAAAGGCGAAACGGTTCTTTAAAATGGCCTATCCTGAAATTTCCAATTGCCGGAATATCGCTAATTCCGATATAAACGTCTTTGAGCGAAACCTTATCGCCGGCAAAATCAACTTGGAACTTAAAATTGGTATTCCCATAAATATCTCCAGAAAAAAACAAGCGCGCCCTCCTAATCTCAGTACCGCTCTTGCTTTCCAGAGGGCCAAAATTTTCAGTGAGCCTTGAATCCTGATGAAAATAGCCGTGATCCACAATTATGGAACCTCCAAATTTTAAGGAAAATATTGAATCTTTACTTTCAAGTTTGAACCCGTTGTCCCACTTAAAATGGAAAGGATTGGCATTATCCTCTTGAGCATTTACGCCTGCACTGAAAAGGAAAGTGATACAAAAAAGCAGTTTCCAAAAGGTCATAGCAATGTTTAAAATTGGTTTTTGCATTGCAAAGAACCGATATTTTGATTTCGCCAATGTTTCCTAAAGGTTAAGTTTGGAGATAATATTGAAGAATTTTTGAAATCTATTTTGATTTTAGCAGCGATTTTTAAATTTCCTTCTCTCTCAAAAAGCCACTGAGGTATCCAATTCAGTTAAAAATATTGGAGAAAAAAGACATTTGCTTATGGAAACATTTCTGCAACATTTTTTATGCGGAATGGGAAGGAGAAAAGTAAAACTCTGCGTCCTTTGCGCCTTTGCGGTAAAAATTCAACCGAAAAGAAAAAACCTAGCAAAGCCCAGCCTCGAGAGGTTTTAGTCTTATGTCAAAAAGCACAAGACCGAACTAAACCCATGAATAGAGATCATTATGAAGATTTATTCCCTTATAAACTTTTTTGTTACGGTTTTCCCGTTACCTGTTATTTGGGCCAAATATAGACCTGTTTTTAGGTCTGAGGTATTAAAACTGCGAGTAGCCACTTCTTTCAACAGTATTCCCTGAGCAGAAAAGATTTTCACATTCCCAACATTCCCGTGGGAAACAATATTTACAATATCCCGAGCGGGATTTGGGAATAAAACTAAGTCTGAAAATGCAAATTCTCCTGTACTCAATTGGCAGTCTTCATTATAAATTGCCATTTCGTCTTTGCACCAACCTTCGTTATCAGGAAGACCGCAAACTTGTGCATTGGCAAAATCTTCAGTGTCCACCTGAATGCAAGAAAGATTGGGATTATCAAATGCATACATTTTAGTTATTTCAAAATTGAAACCATTTTTGATGTTCAAACTTTCCAAAACATTTTCCGAACAGTCCAAGGTTATTAAACTGGGATTTTGCGAAGCATCGAGACTTGCAATTTGATTATTGGAGACATTCACGTTTTTCAGACTAATATTGTTGGATAAATTTAAATCCGAAATATTATTATTACTACAACTCAGATCAACTAAAACGGTGTTGGCATCAACATTTAATTCGGTAAATAAATTTGAATCAACTTTTAAGGTTTGTAACCCCACATAACGTGAAACATTCAATTGAGTTAAATTATTGGAATCACATTCTATAGTTCGCAGAGCATTTGATTCTACAATATTTAAATTTGAGATATTATTATTGCTGCAATAAAGGTCGAACAAAAAGCGGTGGAAGATGAGGGTCAGTTCAGTCAAGTTGTTATCACTTACATTTAAATTTATCAGATCCAAATTTTGGGACAGATCCAGATTGGAAAGATTGTTTGATTTACAATTCAAATGTCCAAGACCCAGTATGTTGGTTACATTTAATACCGAAATAGCATTTTCACTGCAATTTAAATCTTGCAAATTTGAATTTTGATCTACATCCAAAATTTGAATTTGATTGGAAGCACAATCCAAGACATTTAAATCTAGGTTATTGGAAATGTCCAAACTTGTCAATTGGTTTGAGTTACAAATTAAATCATGAAGTTGTGGAGAATTTGAAACATCAATAGTTGAAATCTGATTGTCGGAAAAATCCAACTCAATCAATTGGGTGTTTTGTGAAACATCAAGGGAGGTTAATCCGTTATTCGCGCAAATTAAATATGCCAAGTCGGCATTCAGGGACACATCCAAAGTGCCAAGAGGATTATTTGCGGTTTTAAGCGTTCTTAAATTTAAATTCCCTGAAACATCAATTTCAGAAATTAAATTATCGCGACAATCAATATAATAAAACTGAGAATTCTGCGAAAAATCTAAAATGGCTATTTCATTGTTTTTGCACTTGAGCCATGCCAAACTGCCATTTTGGGTTACATCCAAAGCGGAAAGTTGATTATCCTCACAGGTCAATTGCTCAAGTTGGGCCAAATTTGTAATATCCAAAGATTGTAATAGATTTTTTTCGCAACGCAACTTTTGAAGATTCACAAACTCTTCTATTCCTATTAAGGAAATTATATTTCGGTTGTTAACTATAAGTCTAATGACAGCCTGCGCCTCAGAAATTTGAATTTCTCCGTCATTATTCAAATCAGCATCTGCATCAGCACTACCATTTCCGTCAAGATCGACCACGTTTTCATTTACCAAGGCATTTTTAAAAATAACATCTGGAATATTCACTATCTGTGATTCTGCGGAAAGAAAACATATAAGAAAGAACAAAAAAAGAGATGATTTCATAAGATTTTAATTTATGATAGATACAAGGTAGAATATTTTTGGTTTCTATCACTTTCCCATAGCAATTTCCTTAAATTTTTTTTCGAAGACTTTATATCTTGGAAAACGAAACCACTGTTACCTCTGTGTCTGCGAGGTCTTCTTTTCACCACAAAGGCACAGAGAAAACAGAGAACACACGAAAATCTCTGCGTCCTTCCGCAACCTTGCTGTTAGTTTTGCACCGCAGAGCCGCAGTGAACGCAAAGAAAAACCTATCAAACTTTACGGTTGATAGGTTTTTTTAGTCTTACGTCTTACGGCTAAAAGCGCAGCGATCTTAAATCTATTTCAAATGCTCCGCAAAAAAGCCCATCATCGCTTTATAGAAATCCAATTTGTTTTCTTCTTTCGCAAAGCCGTGACCTTCGTCGTATTTCACCATATAAGGAACTTCCACTCCTCTTTTTCGTAAACTTTCTACAATTTGATCGGCTTCGTCAATGTTCACTCGTGGATCGTTTGCTCCTTGAACAACGAACAATGGCTTTTTGATTTTATCAACGTGTAAAGCTGGAGAGATTTCGTCCATTATTGCTTTTTGCTCTGGAACCGTTGGATCATACCAAATCTTGTAAAGTAATGGTTTGAATTTTTCCCAGTATGGAGGAATGGTTTCCATAAAGGTGTGAAGGTTGCTCACGCCCACATAATCAACACCACAAGCGTACAAATCTGGTGTTTTGGTCATTCCGCGCAAAACCGCATATCCACCGTGACTTCCTCCATAAATGGCAACTTTATCCTTATCTACCCATCCTTGTTTTATCACATACGCAATTCCATCTTCCACATCGTCCATTGCCTTTCTTCCTATCTGCCCATACCCTGAGTTTTGGAATTCCTTTCCATAACCTCCAGAGATTCTAAAATTCACTTGAAGCGTTGCATAACCACGGCTAGCAAACAATTGTGCCTCTGGATTAAAGCCCCAACTATCACGAACGCCTTGCGGTCCGCCATGTGGATTTACAATCAATGGCAATTTTTGTCCTTTTTTGTACCCTTCTGGTAAAGTAATATATCCGTGAATGGTCAAACCATCTCTACTCTTAAAAGTGATTGGCTTCATTGTGGCCATATCTTCTGCCTTTAAATTTGGCAGCAATTTATAAAGTAGGGTTACTGTGTCCTTTTCTACATCGTATAAATAATATTCACCGTATATTTTATCACTGGTAATCATTACCAAATACTTGGACTCATCATCTGTTTTGCCCTGAGTGAAAAACTGCTTGTCGCCAAATTCCTTTTTAAGGCGCGCATAGATTTTCTTGTAGGTTTCGCTAACTGGAACCACTTCGATTTTTTCACCTTGGAAATAGTAGAAATCTATTTCGTAGTTGCGCTTTCTGGAAAGAGAAAGGCCTGAGATATCAAAATTATCGTTCTTGTATAGCGTTTTAATTTTTTCGTTCTTTTTAAGATCGTAAAGTTGAATTTCCATTTTATCGGTTCCTAAGTTGGAAACAACGTAAGCATCATCCGGATTATCTGAACGAGGATTAAAATCATCAATTCCAAAGGAATCACCAAATTCAACTACCATCATTGGCTTGAACTCTCCATCAATCTTGTATAGGTATTCTATATTCACGCCATCTACCATTCTGGCAATAACACGAAGATTTCCTTTTTGGTCAAAACTATATCCTGCTACGGCCGTATCACCTTCTTTTACCGTATAAAGTTTCGTTACCTCTCCTGAATTGATATTTAGTAAATACGGCTCTTCTTGTTGCAGATTGTCCTTGTTCATCTGTACAATAATATGATCTTCATCGTCCTTCAACATTTCTAGAACACCCACTCTCACGCCCTCATAAGGCGTAAGTTCATTTTTGTTTGAACCGTCGACGTTAATCCCAAACAAATGGTAGTTTTCGTTTCCTCCTTTGTCCTGTAAATAAAGAATTCGGTTTTTATTCGCCCAGAAAAAACCACGAACTAAATCTTCCCCTTGCTTAATTAACAAGGTCTCTTTTTGGGTTGCAGTTTCTTTTAAATAAACATCGCGTTCCCCAGTTTCTCTTCTTTTCATATAAGAGAGGTATTTTCCGTCAGGAGAAAGACTAAAGGAGAAAACATCAGGTGTTTTGAAATAATCCTTTACGGTATATTTAAAATTTCCTTCCGCTTTGGCAGCCAGTTTTGCTAATTCCTCATCAGTAGATGGCAATGCTGTATTTCCTGGCTTTGTTTTTATGGTTTTCTTCAAATTTAGAGGGTATTTCTGTCCCATTTGTTCGTAAGTACCTTCGATGGTTTCTCCAGAAACTGTTCCTGTATAGGTCAGTTGCATTTTGGCCGAAGTAATGGTAACTTTATTATCCTGCAAAACTACAGAATCGAGGCCAATTCCGCTTGCGCCCTGCATAGGAACATCGAGTGTTGCGCTATATCCGTTGTCAGTTGGCGAAATGTTGAAAATAAGTTCCATTTGCATTCCCTGTACTTCGAGATTACCGCTGTAGGAACCGTTTAATTCTTGACTTTTCATTGTTCCTGCTAGGAAGAACAATGAGATTGCAATTGATATTTTTATTAATGTAGTCATGATTATTTGGTTTAAAAAATTAGTGTGATTAATAGATAGATTGTTACGCCAATTAAGACGCCTATGGCAAATTTTATGAGTTGTATCCGTTTTGTAGTTTTTGTTTTCATATTAGTGATATGTGGTGTGAATATAAAGGGTGGCTAAAATGTAGACAGTGATTGCACAGGCTATCGATTGATTGATTATTTGTTTTTTTGTAATTTTCATATTCTTATAATTTTAGGTTGTTATTTTCACAAGTCCAATTTCGCCGTGAGTTTGAAATGAGGGTTGATGGATGCTTTTTTCAATAGCTGCAGTTGTCTTAATTTTCTCTTTTACTATTTTCCCGATTCCGAAGCCAAATGAAATCCCGATTATAAAACCTAAGACGACTTTTATAATAAGTTTGCGTTTGCGATTTTGAGTGTTTTGTGTTTTCATATCAAATTGTTTTAGTGATTAATTTCTGAAACAAATCTGCGACACAAAACTCATATATAAAAGAGAAGCATCCCCAGTTTTCGGAAAATGGGGAAGTGAATAAAACGCGCTACCCACTGAAAACATTGGATTTTTGCGCTACTTAAAAGATTTTGAAAAACGAAGAAACTACCAACCCTATATTTATAAATTTCGGGTTGAAAATGGGTTTTTAAGCGATATTCTTGATTTCCTTAATGTAAAAAGAAGGGTTTAATCCTGTATCCTTTTTGAAGTATTTTGTAAACGAATCGGCCGATTTATAGCCTATTTCTTCTGCGATAGATTGAATGGAATAGGATCTAAATATAACATCATTTTTTAATCGAAGAATTGCATAATTGATACGAAGATCATTGATATACGTATTGAAGTTTTTGCCGTAATGACTGTTGATTACTTTGGAAAGATAGGAAGTATTCGTTCCTATTTTCTTGGCTACGTTATAAGAATTACATTCCTGTTTTAAGAAATATTCCTTCTCTTCCAGCTTTTTAAGACCGTCAAGAATCTGGATTTTTACTTCCTCGGAAACATCGCTGCTATTTGTTTCTTCCAAAACCTCATCCTTGGTGTCGATTATTTCTTCGGAAGTGGGTGCCGCTTCAATTTTGGCAAGTAGTTGTTGGAACTTAATTTCGTTGGCTTTTTTGTTTCGGTAAAACTTCAGAAGTAAAAAGAGGAGAATTAAAATTATAATCGAAGTGGCAAGCAATAAATAATTGAGATTGGATTGGCTTTGTTCCCTTTCAGAAACTACAGCGTCAAAATCCTTCTTAAAGTTTGCTCTTTCTTTTTTGAGGAAACTCTCCTTGGCGTTTTCTTTAAGCTTGGTAAATTCAGCTTTGCTGAGAAGGTATTTTTCAAAATAAAAACTGGCCTTCTCAAAATCGCCGGTGTTCTTATAGGCTTCAGCAAGTTTTTCATAGTAATCGCGCATAAAGCCTTCTTCCGCAGCGGTTACTTTATAATCATCAAGTCCTTGTTGCAAAATGGCAATTCCCTTCTCATAATTTTTGGCACCTACCTCAATTTTCCCAAGAGCATAGGCTTTATTAAGTTTTATTAAATCATAATCGCTGGGACATACTGAATATCCTTTTTCGTATTTAGTTCGTGCTTCGTCAAACCTTTTTTCTTGGTAGGCTATTTCTCCTTCCAAAAGAATGGAATAGACAATATTGCAGCTGTCTAATTCCTTTTCTTGAAATTGCTGCATTTTTGAACTGTAAAATTTCGCAGAGTCAATTTGTTCCAATTGTATATGAGAGAGTGCCAAACTACTATAAACTCTAAGGATGCCGCTATTCTTATTTCTCTGAGTAAAAGAAGAATCCAATGGTTTGTGCTGATAGTACGCCAAAGATTTTTTATGGATTTCCAAGGCTTTTTGCGTATCGCCACTAATGTGATGAACACTGGCAATCCTCGAGAGCGCAGATTCTTTATATAAATCGTTGTTATGGATTTCTGCAAGTACCAACATTTCATTGTATAAAGAAAGTTGCTTTTCAACGGTTGTAATGATGCCCTCTAAATCGCCCAAAAGTAAGAGGGCTTGCATTTCGAGTTTTGGGAGGTTGTTTTTTCTGGCAAAGTCGAGCGCTTTCTCACCGTGGCTTTTAGCGTCCTCATATTTTCTAAAATACACATAAACCATGATGGTTGACTCTCTTCCAAACCATTCCTCGACTTTATCATTTTCTCTTTCTCCCTTTAAACTATATGCGTTTGTTGCATTTAAAGCTTTTTCCATATCAGAAAACTGATATTTCTGAATGGTATCTTTTATAGCCTCAAAAGACAATTTGGAAAGTTCCTCCTTTGATTGGGAAAATGAAGACAGAGAGATAACTAGACTAAAAAAGAAAAGTAAAAAATGCTTCATATAAGGAAGTTTCGAGTTCGGCGAAAATAGGGAAAAGTTTGAAGTAACTGATTAAAAGAAAAGCATTATTGGAGAAAAGAACCAAGACCGTCCCTAGCGGGACTGCTAAAGCCAAGAGCCAGGACTAAGAAACTATAGCTCCGCACCCTCTGCAACTTTGCGGTAATAAGTTACCGCTGAGCCGCAAAGAACGCAAAGAACGCAAAGAAAAAATGTTACGTATCAAGTTCAGGCCTGATTCTTGGTTCCCTTTCGTCCTGGTTCCTTTTTTCTCACTCCGAATACTCCCTTAACAATCTTCTGTAGTTATTTAAAATCTCAGAACGACTTACAAAACCTTGAAATTCTCGTTCTTCATTAAGCATTGGTAGTTGCCAAACATCGGCTTCATCAAACATTTTCATTATTTTCATTACCGTATCTCGGTTTGAGACAATGAATGACGGATTTATTGTGAGTTCACTGACACTGGTTCCTTCCGGCGATTCCTTTCCTAATAAAAAAGGACGAAGCCGTTGCCGATTCAAAATTCCCCAAAATTTATTATCAGCATCTACTACTGCCATTGTATTTTGATCGCTGTTCCTAAATTTACGCATCACTTCCTCCATACTGTCCAAAGTGCTTATTACCAAAGGCGAAACATTCAAACAATCACTCAGGTTGATATGCGCCAATATGTTCTGATCCTGTTGCGTAGTAAAAATCTCTCCTCTTTCCGCCAATTTTTTATAGGCAGGATTTGTGGGTGAAAAGAACCGATTGATAGCATAAGCCATCACAGAAACTATCATTAAAGGAATAAACAAGTCGTATCCGCTGCTGGTTTCTGCAATAAGAAAAATACCCGTTAATGGAGCGTACAAGGCACCGGACATAACACCCGCCATACCAACGAGCATTAAATTTGTAATCGGCACATTTGGCATGCCCATCGTTTCTAAAATAAATCCAAAAAGGTAGCCGAGCAATCCCCCTGCCACCAACGAAGGCGCAAAATTTCCTCCATTTCCACCCGAATTTAAGGTAATACTTGTAGCAAAGGCCTTCATTAATATCGTAAGTCCTAAAAAAATAATAATGATCCATTGGGAGCTTTCAAATTCAAAATAACGGAACAAACTCTCGTGAATTAGATGCTCCATATTCCCCTGATGCAGAATACGGATATTCAAATATCCCTCTCCAAAAAGTGGTGGAAAAGCAACACACAACAAGGAGAGTAAACTACCGCCAATAACGGCTCTTAATACCACTCTTTTCTTGAATTTGCCGAAAAACCATTTCACGATCATTCCCACAACCAAAAAATAACGCGCGTAGAGTCCCGTGAGCACACCTAGCCCAATATAATAAGGGATATTTCCGTAATTAAAGATTTCGCGCGCAGGGAGATTGAAAAGCACATCTTCCTTTAAAATAATCATTGAAAGTAAACTTCCACAAATTGCCGCAATTACTAGGGGAATAAAATCGGTGAACACCAAGCCCACTAACAAAATCTCAAACGCAAACATAACTCCTGCAATGGGCGCATCAAAAGCAGCAGCAATACCAGCGGCAGCACCAGAGGCAAGCAATAATGTTCGTTCTTTAAATCCCAGTCGATACCGCTGTGCGTAATTGGAACCAATGGCAGAACCCGTAACTGCAATCGGTGTTTCAAGCCCTACGGAACCACCAAAACCAACGGTCACCGCACTTTCGATGATCTGGGAATACATTTTAGTGGATTTCACCTTACTTCCACTTTGGGAAATATCTTTCAAAACATACGAAAGCTCCTTGTCCTCATCGCCCTTAAACAGGTATTTGACAATCAAGGTTGTAAGAACAATACCTACTAGCGGGAAGATTGCAAAAACGTAAATCCGTTCCTCAAAAGGAACATCGTTATTGATAAAGGATTGGATGTGATGCACTAATACCTTCAAAAGCACACCGCCCAAACCCGCGGTTAGGCCTACAAGTACTCCAGAGAGAATCAAGAACTGGGAACGCGTCAACTTTTCTCTTGTCCAGAAAAGCAGTATTTCTACATAATTGAATTTCCGAAAAGGATAATTGACGAATGCCCTTTTGAACTGAACAAAGCTGACAATCAGTTTTTTTACTTTGTAAACCATTTGGTTTTGAGTAGCGGTTTTAATTTAAAATTTCAATTTCTCAATTGACAATTGTCAAATAAAGATAAGGGAATTCAAAATTAAAACATTTGGGTGGGGTTTTTGGAGGGATGGTCTTAAAGGTTTTAGAATTACCTGATGTTTTCTTTTTTAGGAGAAACTTATGGTAAAATAGTGATGAAAAACGCATTTAAATTTTAGTAAGAAAGG
>JBLWTS010000018.1:0-39905 GCA_048270045.1 Aequorivita sp. | reverse complement strand
GCTTGGTTGTATGGACCAATGGGAGCAGGGGCGTGGGGGGTGGTTATTATTGTTTTCATCTTTTCAATGCGTTTAAAAGTTTATTAGTTTATGGGTTTAAAGTTTCAGGTTTTAGGTTTGACTTTCGATTTCAGTCTCGATTTCATTTTTAAAGTCGCTTATCGCTTTCTCGTCGTTTGTCATACTTTATGTCGCTGAGCACGGAGGATTTTATTCCGATGAAGAAATACCAAGCTGTGTTGATACTGCCAATGGGCGTCCAGTTAAAGCTGAATTGCCAGCTTTCAAGATCGCGCTGAAAACGGAACTGTGTTAGGGTTACGCCATTGTTTTTGAAATCGTAACCAGAAGAAACGCCTACGGTCCATCGTGGGGCTAAAGACAAGTTGGTACTGACCATCAACGATTGTGAGCTTATCTCGCTTTGTCGCCGGTCGTTTGCATACGTAAGTGTATAGGCTAAACGGACATCCCACGGAATGGAGTAATTGTACCACTCCACATTGGTTCTAGCTTCCTCGTCTTCTTCGGTTTCGTCTTTATAAATTTGCCCGTCATAAATATCAGATGCTTCCCCAAAAAGATCATCGGGTCGTCCGCCGTTTCTGAAAGTTTCGTTTTCTATTCTACTGCGACTTGCGGTGCTTTTATCAAAGTCTTGGCTGGAAAAGGAATAGTTAATACTTACGTTGGCGTTGGTAAGCCTGAATAAACTTCCGCCATTGTCGATGTTGAAAACGTCAATTTTGCGATTGTTGTTGTCTAGGGCGTAGGGATCCATGCTGCCGCTGAAGTTAAAATCCAATTTTGGAATCACAGGAACACTACCAGAAAACTGTAAAGGGCTCCACTGAAGGGAGTCTCCAGCCAGATTGTATGCGGTATTGAAGTTTAGATTGTTTAATAAAGTAACTTTTTTGGGTTGGGTGGCGGTGGTGTCGCGATCTCGTACCTTGGCCTCAAAGGTATTGCTTAGGCCCATTGAAATACTGCTCGAAAAAACCTTGCTTGGGGCTCCGTACATGGTATTTTCGAACCTAGAATATTCAACCGTTTCTCCAGCAGCCTCGTTTGCGGTTTTGGGTATTTGAAATTCATCGTAAAACCTGTCGAATGCGGGATTGATGTTATAGCCAAGTGAGGGGCGAACCACATGGCGGAGTGCCTGGATTTTACTGTCTTTATTAAAGTTGTATAGACCGTATAGCGTTGTGCCCAAACTTGCGGAGAAGTTGTAGGTACGGTAACTGTCAAAACCTGAAATGGTGTCTAGCACAACGCCCCCACGACCGTCTAGGGCGTTTGGGTCATAATATTTGCGTGTGGTTTTTAGCATCCAAGTTTCTCGATAGTTGGTTCCTACTGATGCGCTCAAATATTTCAGGATTTTAAAATTTGTGGTAAGTGGAATGTTGTGTTGCGCTCCAATTTGTGCGGCGTTGAACATTTCGGGCTTAAAAAACAGGGAATCCACGGTTTGGATACGGTTTTCAGCCGATAGACTGTATTGGAAATTTATATTTTCAATGATTCCCTTTTTCGCGCCTGAGCTTGGGGCAAAGGGGTAAATACGTGAAACACTTGCGTTTAGATTAGGCAACGACATGGAAATTTGTTTCGTCTGCGTGTTTTGGGAATGAGTGGCAGCAAGAGTTAGGTTTACTTGAGGGTCGCCTTCAAATGTCTTTGCGTAGGAAATAGAGGAGCTAAAAGTGTTTACCAAAGCACTGGCATTGTTAGTTTGGTTGATGGATTCGGTAAAATAAGTACTACTTCCTAAGTTTACTGAAGCCGAAAACCGGGAGTTCGGATTGCTCTTTGTGTCTTGCGAGTGAGTCCATCGGATATTGTAAATACTGCTCTGACTGAACTCTGGGAAACCGCGTTCCCCTTCCACCAAACTTTCAAATCGTGCGCTTACATTTCCTCTGAATTTGTAGCGCAATACATAACTGGACTCTCCTCTTAAGGCATAACTTCCATTGGTGTAATAATCTCCCAATAAACTAATATCCAAATATTCACTTAAAGCAAAATAATAGCCGCCGTTCTGAAAAAAGAACCCTCGGCTGTTGTTTTCCCCAAAAGAAGGGATTATAAAACCCGAAGTGCGATCTTCACTCAAAGGAAAATAAGCGAATGGAAGACCAACAGGTGTTGGCACATCGGCGATGTACATATTTGTCAAACCTGTGACAATCTTTTTCTTGGGAATGAATTTTGCTTTTCGGGTATAAAAATAATACTCTGGATCGTCAATATTTTTTGAAGTGGTAAACTTCACATTCCTGAGGTAAACCACGGAATCATTCACTTTCTTGGTGACTTCTGCAATTACGTTAAAGCCGTCCTGTTCGGTACGACTGTTATAGACTAAGGCTTTTTCAGAATTGAAATTATAACGAATGGAATCAGGTTCAACCCTGTTATTTCCCTGAACAAACACCGGCCGCTGGCTATAAGCCCCAGCGCTGTCTATTCCCTTGGCATAAACTTCGTTCTTATTGTAATCTAAAATAATCAACCCGGCGTCAATTCGCATATCTTCATAAATGATGAATGCCTTATTGTACATATATACCTTTTTTTCTGCTCTATTCAGAAGCACATAATCCTCTCCGAAATATTCCACAATGTCGGTAAGGGTTTCTTTTGCGGGCTTTAACGAATCTGATTTTATGGTATCCTGAGCTTTTTCGTTTATTTCTGCAACCAATGGTTTTAGGTTCACGGAAAGCGTGTCTCCATCAATTGAGGAATCACGGGCTTGAATATCGGGTTTGGGTATAGTTGTTTCCTTTTTTATAGGAATTTCCTGAGCATGCAAAAAGCCACCACAAGAAAGCAGCAATGTTAAGAAGATTGTTAAGTAATGCTTGTGGGTCTGCAATGCTTCGATGCGATTATTTTGTAGATTTGGCTCAGTATTTGAAACGTTCAAAAATAAACATATTTTCTCGGGTACGTTTTTTTTAATGATATTTTCAGGAAAAGGCATAATTGTAGACGAGAAGCAAGATTTTTTGAATGAATATTTTTAGAGGTACCACTTTTTGAATCACGATTTTATGGAAAAGAGGGTAGCGTTAGAATGTGAATCTAATTTTATTTTAAATGCAAATCCGTCTCGGTTCCAACTGCAAAGGACTCTAGATTTCTGATACTTTTATAATAATAATCAATAATATAAATCGTTGAAATCTATATGAAAATGAAAAATGTTTTTACTTTCCTATTAATTACAATCTTTACGCTGACGGGAATTTCCGTTACAGCGGCTCAGAATCCTGTAAAACCTTTCATCGTCGTTTTGGATGCCGGACACGGTGGGCACGATCCTGGAAACAGGGGAAATGGTTTTTATGAAAAAGACATTGTTCTCGATGTGACATTGCAAGTTGGTAAAATTTTGGAATCCTTTAATAATGTGAAAGTCGTTTATACGCGGAAAACCGATGTATTCATAGATTTATATCGCAGAGGTCCAATTGCAAACGAAGTTGATGCAGATATTTTTGTTTCTATACATTGCGATTCTCATAATTCACAAGCCCAAGGAGTTGGAACTTTTGTAATGGGAGTGGATAAAACAGGAAAAAATTTGGAAACTGCCAAGAAGGAAAACGAAGTAATCTATTTAGAAGATAATTATCAAGAAAGATATGCAGGTTTTGATCCCAATTCGCCAGAATCATTAATTGGATTGTCCATTATGCTGGAGGAATATCTTGACCAGAGCATTATGTTGGCTGGACTTATTCAGAATAACATCGTTAATAACTTGAAAAGGAAGGACAGAAGTGTTCGATCTGCTCCGTTTTGGGTGTTACACAGTTCATATATGCCCAGTGTTTTGGTTGAACTTGGGTTTTTAACAAATAACGCGGAAGGACCTTACGTAAATTCAAAAAAAGGAAGAAGCGAAATGGCTCGAGAGATTGCAAATGGGATACTTGCGTATAAAAATCAGATTTCATTGGCCACTGAAAACTTCAAAAACCCCGTAATTACCGATGAAAAAATGGAGAAAGCTATCGAAAACGCGACTGAAAATGTTTACGATGGAATTATATTCAAGGTGCAATTAGCGGCGAGTAGTAAAAAACTAGACCCAAACCCATCGAATTTTAAAGGACTTAAAGAGGTAAGCCGTGATAAAGAAGACGGACTCTTTAAGTATTATTACGGTGAAACATCAGATTATAATAAAATACAGGTAATGAAAACCTTTGCTCGACAAAAAGGATATGGTTCTGCCTATATTGTCGCCTTTGATAAGGGAAAAAAGGTAAATCTTCCCGAAGTGTTAAAATCTAAAGCCAATTAAAGGGCTTTCATTATATTTATCACTTAAATTTGTCCATCACCTAAAAACACTCGCTTGAAACTAACTAAAGAAGTAAAGACTGGAATTCTCGCTATTGGCGCAATCCTATTATTGATATTTGGCTATAGCTTTCTGAAAGGCACAAACCTGCTTGAGAAAAATCGTGAATTTTTTGTGAAATATCAAAATGTGGAAGGGCTAGGCATTGCCGCTCCAGTTACAATCAACGGTCTGACTGTTGGAAAAGTACAAGATATTTCGTTTGCCAATCAAAAAGGAAGCCTTATTGTTAAATTTTCTATCGAGAAAGATTTTGATTTTTCAAAAAACAGTATTGTTAGAATCTACAGTGCGGGGTTACTTGGAGGAAAATCGTTGGGAATCTATCCCCAATATGACTCAGGTAATGTAGCACAAAGTGGCGATACTTTGGTGGGTGACATTGAAGATGGTATGCTTACTGCAGTTAGCAAAGCTCTGGGGCCACTCGAGAAAAAAGTAAGTAATACGTTGGCGACCGTGGACACTCTTTTATTTAGTGTAAACGAGATTGTTGACGAACAAACTCGAAAAAACCTCAAGGAAGCCATATTGAACCTGAACAAAACTTTAAATTCATTCTCTGGGGTTTCAGAAAACCTGAACCATATCTTGGCAAACAATACAGGGAATTTGGATAATACCTTTACAAATCTGGACAAAACCGCCAACAATCTTTCACGTCTTACTGACTCATTGGCTCAATTAGAAACGGGAAAATTGGTTACAGATCTTCAAAACGTAGTGGATAAAATGAACGCCATTGTAAATGGGGTAGATAATGGAGAAGGATCTATTGGTAAACTATTGAAGGACGATAAACTTTATGAAAATCTTGAAGGGGCTTCGCGACAACTGGAACAATTGCTGCAAGACGTAAAACTTAACCCCAAACGTTATGTGCATATTTCGATTTTTGGCAAGAAAAACAAAGAATACGAAACGCCTGATAATCCAGACCTCTAAACTATGCAGTATCTTCCTAATATTATCTTTTTTGTCCTACTTGCGGCGGGAGTTGGCTATTTCACTTTCAATATTCGCAAAATAATTCGAAACATTAAACTAGGTCATGAAGTTGATGCTTCAGACCATAAGTCACAACGATGGGCAAATGTTTTCCGAATAGCCCTAGGACAATCGAAAATGGTAGTAAGGCCAATTCCTGGATTACTCCACATTTTTGTTTATGTGGGTTTTATAATAATCAATATCGAAGTTCTCGAAATTGTAATTGATGGTATTTTTGGTACGCATCGTGTGCTTTCAACGGTACTTCCAATATCCTTGTATAATTTTTTAATTGGTTCTTTTGAAATCCTAGCTTTCCTAGTTTTGGTGGGCGTCATTCTTTTTTGGACTCGAAGAAACATCCAAAGACTAAAGCGATTCTGGGCTCGCGAAATGAAAGGTTGGCCTAAGAATGATGGAAACTTTATTTTATATTTTGAGATGGTATTGATGATCTTGTTTTTGGTCATGAATGCCACCGACCAACAATTACAAGCTTTAGGATCGGCGCATTATTCACAAGCAGGATATTTTCCCATAAGTCAGTATATAGCTCCACTTTTCAATGGTCTTTCCGAAGGCACTCTCATTGTTATTGAACGAGGCGCATGGTGGTTCCACATTTTGGGAATCCTAGTATTCTTGAATTATCTATATTTTTCGAAGCATTTGCATATTTTGTTGGCTTTTCCTAATGTATACTTCGGAAGGGTTGTTCCGCAAGGGAAATTTAAAAACCTAGATTCAGTAACGGCAGAAGTTAAATTAATGATGGACCCAAATGTCGATCCTTTTGCCGCTCCTCCAGATGGTGCTACCGACGCTCCTACGAAATTTGGTGCTAGTGATGTGATGGATTTGAACCGCACCCAATTGCTGGGAGCTTACACTTGTACCGAGTGTGGCCGCTGCACTAGTGTGTGTCCAGCAAATATCACGGGCAAGTTGCTTTCTCCTAGAAAAATAATGATGGACACCCGCGATCGTCTTGAAGAGGTGGGAAGAAATATCGACAAAAATGGAGAGTTCAAACTTGATGGAAAACAATTGCTTGATGATTACATTTTGCGGGAAGAACTTTGGGCGTGTACCACTTGTAACGCTTGTGTAGAAGCTTGTCCCGTGAGTATTGAACCAATGAGTATCATAATGGATATGCGCCAATATTTGGTTATGGAACAATCGGCCGCACCTCAAGAACTCAATGTGGCAATGACAAATATAGAAAATAATGGTGCTCCATGGCCATACAACCAAATGGACCGATTGAACTGGAAGGATGAAAATTAGATGATTTAATGATCTAATAAGAAAGTCTAGAACTTCAAATCAAACCAGAAACTTGGAACCAGAAACCAGAAACTTTAAAAAATGAGTGAACCAATAAAAGTCCCAACAATGGCGGAATACGCTGCCCAAGGCAAAATGCCCGAAGTGCTTTTCTTTGTGGGCTGTGCAGGGAGTTTTGACGACCGTGCGAAAAAAATAACTAAAGCTTTTGTAAAATTGCTTAATAAAGCAAAAATAGATTTTGCTGTTTTAGGTACTGAGGAAAGCTGCAATGGCGATCCAGCAAAACGGGCAGGAAACGAATTTTTATTCCAAATGCAGGCCATGGCAAATATAGAAGTGCTGAATGGCTACGGAATAACAAAAATAGTTACAGCTTGTCCTCACTGCTTTAATACAATAGGCAATGAATATCCTAGCCTGGGAGGCAACTATAAAGTAATGCACCATACGCAATTCCTAAAATCCCTTTTGGATGAAGGAAGGTTGAAAGTGGAAGGTGGAAAATTCAAAGGAAAGCGAATTACCTTTCACGATCCTTGCTATTTGGGCAGAGCAAATGGCGAATATGAAGCTCCTCGAAATTTGCTGCAAAAACTCGATGTTGAATTGGTCGAGATGAGACGGAATAAAAAGAACGGTCTATGTTGCGGTGCAGGTGGCGCACAAGTATTTAAAGAACCAGAAAAGGGCGATAAGGATATCAATGTGGAACGCACTGAAGAAGCCATGGAAACAACCTCTGAAATAATTGCCACTGGATGTCCGTTCTGTATGATGATGATGACGGATGGCGTAAAAGCCAAAAACGTAGAAAATAAAGTCCAAGTAATGGATATAGCAGAGATGATAGCGAGTGCTGACGATTTATAAGCTATATTTAATTAAATGGAACCTACAAGTATGTTGCTAGCCACCTGTGGGTATTATAAATAGGAAAAGAAAGATTAGAATGTTGACAGAATTTAAAAACCTACCTGATGATTCCAGAATATGGGTCTATCAGGCAAACAGAAAAATGAGCGACCCAGAAGTTGCTGAAATCATAGAGAAATCAGAAGAATTTTTAACCAAATGGACCGCCCATGGAGCTGCTCTTGAAGCGGCAGTTGAAGTTCGGTATAATCGTTTTATAATCATAGGACTTAATCAGGCAAATGCTTCGGCTTCGGGCTGTAGTATTGATGCATCTGTACATTTTATCCAGTCTCTTCAAGAAAAATTTGATATTGATTTACTCGATAAAATGAACGTGACTTTTTATTCGGGTGAATACATAGCCTATAAACCGTTAGAGGATTTTAAGAAAATGGCCAAAGACAAATCGGTATCAAAAAACACAGTCGTTTTTAATAACCTTGTAAATACGAAAGCAGAATATCTCGAAAACTGGGAAGTTCCTGCAAAGGAGAGCTGGCACAGTAGATTTTTATCCTAAAAAGCTTTCGTATATATGAAAAAGTTATTGTTTCTAGGCTTTGTTATTCTATTCTGTTTTCCGGTTATATCCCAAGAAAGAAATCCACTAATTGTTAAGGAGGATTTTCAAAACCAGAAAAAATGGGTCGATAGCATATATGAAAATATGACTATCCAAGAAAAATTCGGACAACTCTTTATGGTCGACGTTTTTTCCAGTGATCCTAAAGCCAAGGTGGATAAAATAAAAGACCTTATTTCCAATTACCATATCGGAGGAGTTATCTTTTCCAAAGGAGGTCCCGTGCGCCAAGCTAGGATGAACAATGAGTTTCAAGATTTGGCCAAAGTTCCATTGATGATAGGAATGGATGCAGAATGGGGGCTAGCCATGCGCCTAGATTCTACTTATGCATTTCCGTGGAATATGACCCTTGGCGCGATAACGAATAATAAAATCGTAGAAAGAATTGGTAAACGAATAGGAGAGCAGTCGAAACGATTGGGAGTGCATATTAACTTTGCTCCCGTGGTGGACATAAATACCAATCCCAAAAACCCTATCATCGGTAATCGTTCTTTTGGAGAGGATAAAGAAAATGTAACAGAGAAAGCACTTGCTTTTATGAAAGGCATGCAAAGTGCTGGAATTATAGGTAGTGCAAAGCATTTCCCAGGACATGGCGATACAGATAAAGACAGTCATAAAACCTTGCCCACACTGGATTTTGCCAGAGAAAGGCTAGATACCTTAGAACTTTATCCATATAAAAGGTTGATAAATGAGGGGCTGAACAGCGTTATGGTCGCACATTTAAATGTACCTTCCTTGGAGCCACAATTAAATTATCCATCTTCGCTTTCCTCCAAAATAGTCACGGGACTTTTGAAGGAAGAAATGGGCTTTAATGGCTTAATTTTTACCGATGCTCTAAATATGAAGGGTGCATCCAACTTCAAAAATCCTGGTGAAATTGAACTTGCAGCCTTCTTGGCGGGGAACGATGTGCTTTTGATTCCTGAAGATGTTCCCAAGGCCATGGATTATCTCATTACAGCCTACGACAGTCTGGTAATTACCGAAAAACGATTATCTTCTTCAGTTAAAAAAATTTTATATGCAAAATACAAGGTTGGATTGAATCATTATAAGCCTGTTAATCTTACATATTTGGTCGACAATCTAAATACTATTAACGACGATACCCTTTATGAAGAAGCAATCGACAATGCCTTGACTGTAATTAAAAACGATAGGGCTATTCTTCCAATAAAAGATTTGGGAAAGAAAAACATCGCTTACATAAATTTTGGTGACGATTCGGGAGAGGATTTTTTGAATGAACTGAAAAAATACGCAGAGGTAACTTGGGTAAAGGCTACGGGTCTCGATGAATATATCCAGAAGCTCAAAGAGTTTAACTATGTGATTATTGGTTTCCATAAATCAAATGACAACCCGTGGAAGAAGTTCGAGTTTTCTGATAAGGAATTAGTTTGGCTGTATGAAATTGCTAGAACAAACACTGTAATCCTCGATGTGTTTGCCAGACCTTATGCCATGTTGGATTTAAAAACCACTGCTAATTTTGAGGGTGTGATTATGTCTTACCAAAACAGCAAGATTTCGCAGCAACTTTCTGCCCAACTCATTTTTGGAGCTAGAGAAGCAAAAGGAAGATTACCTGTTTCCTTGGGCCAGGATTTTCCTGTGAATACCATGTTCAAAACAAAATCCTTAAGAAGGCTTCAATACGGAACTCCCGAAAGCGTAGAAATGAATAGTTTCAAGCTAAATAAGATTGATTCCCTAGCCATGCAGGGAATCCGCGAAGGTATGTTTCCAGGAGCCCAAATTCTGGTTGCGAGAAGGGGAAAGGTAATTTATCAGAAAAACTTTGGCTATCACGAATATGACA
This sequence comes from Aequorivita sp., assembly GCA_048270045.1. GTDB lineage: Bacteria > Bacteroidota > Bacteroidia > Flavobacteriales > Flavobacteriaceae > Aequorivita. The sequence goes on along the minus strand of JBLWTS010000018.1, from coordinate 29,900 downwards.
AAAACCTAGAAGTAAAAGATTCTAACGTTTATGACTTAGCCTCGCTGACAAAAATTTTGGCTTCCTTGCCGATGGTTATGGAACTGGTGGATAAAAAGCAGCTTTCGCTAGACAGCAAACTCTCTGAAATGCTTCCCGAGTACAAACATTCCAACAAAGCGAATGTTACCCTAAAGCAAATGCTTTCGCATTACGCTCGCTTTAAAGCTTGGATACCTTTTTATCGCTACACCCTCAACGATAAGAAGAATGGGGTCTCGTCAAAATACTATTCAGATATTGCAGGGAAGAATTTCAACGTAAAAGTGGCGGAAAGCCTCTATATGCGAAGGGATTATATGGACACCATTTTCGAGGTAATACGCGATAGCGACCTTAATCCAACACTTGAATACAAATACAGCGATCTGCCTTATTATATTTTGAAGAAGTATCTGGAGGAGAAGTACGATAAACCCCTGCAGATTATCGTTCAGGAAAATCTATATGAATCATTAGGGGCTAATTACACTACCTATCTTCCGTTGAGTAAATTTTCAAAAGACAATATTCCTCCTACCGAACAAGACGATGTTTTTCGGAATCAGAAAGTTCAGGGATATGTCCACGACCAAGGAGCAGCGATGCTTGGCGGAGTAAGTGGACATGCGGGACTTTTTAGCAATTCCAATGATGTTGCTAAAATAATGCAGATGTACCTTTGGAAAGGATTTTATGGCGGTAAACGATATTTCAACCCGGATGTAATGGATGATTTCAACAAATGCTACTATTGTAACAAAAGGGTAAGACGTGGAGTGGGTTTTGATAAACCCCAATTGGGTGGTAGTGGCCCTACGTGTGGCTGTGTATCTCCGACAAGTTTTGGTCATAGCGGTTTCACCGGAACCCTTGCTTGGGCAGATCCTGAGGAAGAAATTGTGTATGTGTTTCTGTCGAACAGAACTTTTCCAGATGCAGAAAATCGGAAGTTGATTAGAAGCGATCTTCGAAGTAAAATTCAAGAAGCCATTTACGAAGCTATTGATTATTGATAAATAAGAGATTGAAGAGAAATGGGACGGAAAGGAAACACGAACCACGACTAAAGGGAATCACGACTTAAGGTAAACCCTGCTCTCGGGGCAGGACGGTTTTCGCATAGCGCAGAGAGTATGCCACCATCAGGAGGAAGGTTTGCACAAAGTGATGAATCCCGTTTCGATTTCAATTTCGGCCTCGAATTCAACTTTAAACATTAAAACAAATGAAAATAGCAATAGTATGTTACCCAACCTTTGGAGGGAGTGGAGTAGTGGCCACGGAATTAGGCTTGGCCCTTGCCGAACACGGTCACGAAATTCATTTTATAACCTATAAACAACCCGTGCGACTGGAACTTCTTTCTAAGAATATCCACTTCCATGAGGTAACCGTGCCTGTGTATCCGCTTTTTCACTATCAACCCTACGAGCTCGCTCTTTCCAGCAAATTGGTCGATATGGTGAAGCTACACAAAATTGAAGTTTTGCACGTTCATTATGCTATTCCTCACGCGTATGCTGGCTATATGTCGAAAAAAATGCTGGCAGAGGAAAATATTTTTATCCCAATGGTCACAACTCTTCACGGAACGGACATTACCTTGGTAGGGAATCATCCTTTTTACAAACCTGCCGTAACCTTCAGTATCAATAACAGCGATGTGGTTACGTCTGTTTCACAAAGTTTGAAGGATGATACCTTAAGGCTTTTTGACATTAGAAAGGAAATACATGTAGTGCCAAATTTTATCGATATCCCAAAGAAAACGAATCCTGTTACCGATTGTCAACGCGATTTAATGGCCGAAAAACATGAACGAATCATTACGCACGTCAGCAACCTTCGTAAAGTGAAACGTGTTCAGGATGTAATTGAAATATTTGATCGTATTCAAAAGAACATTCCTTCAAAATTGATAATGGTTGGTGAAGGGCCAGAACGTGAGTCCTGTGAAAGATTATGTGAAGAAAAGGGCATCACTCATAAAGTGATGTTTTTAGGGAATAGCAACGAAGTAGATAAAATTCTGTGTTTTACAGATCTTTTCCTTCTTCCTTCTGAAAAGGAAAGCTTTGGTCTGGCAGCTTTAGAGGCTATGGCGTGTGGCGTTCCAGTTATTTCAAGCAACACAGGCGGTCTGCCAGAAGTAAATATACAAGGTGTCAGTGGCTATTTAAGTGATGTAGGCGATGTAGAAGAAATGGCGGAAAATGCGTTGAAAATATTAGCTTCTGATGAAACCTTGCGTACCTTTAAAAAGCAAGCTATCGAATCTGCAATGGTTTATGATACTAAAAAGATTGTGCCTATGTATGAGAAATTATATAAATTGGCCATCCGTAAGGAGGCAGATGCCAATCTCCACAGAGCTGCTCTATAATTCTTATAATCAAACATTGCTATTGCGATTTCATAAGTCAATTAAATTCATTTTATTCCATAAAAAAAAGCCCAATCGATGGGCATTTTTTTTAAAATGAAATTTTTAAATAACTCTAGAACTGATAACGGGCACTAAGTCCTACATCAACCCCTAAATCATCATTGTATCCCAAATTGAATTGAGGACGAGCGTCCAAAGAAATCAAAAGTGGGAAGTCAAAATTATACTCGATTCCTACAGTTCCTGTTACGAAGCCGTAGAACTCTGAATTATTTTCACCATCGTAGTAATAATTATGCTTATCCTTATAATGCACAATACCAAGACCCGCTCCAGGACCAGCGTACCAGTTAAAGCCTCCATCAATATTCCACACCCATTGGTAAAGCCCAGTGAGTTTAATGGCGTCGTGATGTTTATGATTGTGCCAAGCAAATCCAAACTCTAGGCGGTTGTTATCCCCAATACCCCGCTGGTAATTGACCTCCGGGCCAACCCCATCATTTTCTCCCAATCTTACACCAATGGCGTTTTTTGAGATTTCCTGAGCAGTTCCTTCAAATCCGAAGGCTGCAGCTATAAGAATTAAAAAAATGTACTTTTTCATAATTATTGTTTTAGTTATATTTTTAGGTAAAGGTAGATGCAATACGAGTTTACGATAGTTAATGCATTGCTAATCCTTTGCTAATCCTTTGCTCAAATTTTACCAATCTTTGTTAAGTAATTTCTAACTTTACCATTGGATAATGGAAAAGCAACTTCAAGATTTTAAAAGGATATTCAATGGCGAATTTCATATTGATTCGCTTTATACCACCTTATATGCTACTGATGCCTCGGTCTATAGACGGATTCCGCTTGCAGTAGCCTATCCCCAAAATGATAGAGGTATTAAACAACTAATATCATTTGCAGAAACCAATAACACCGCACTTATTCCTCGTGCGGCTGGTACTTCTTTGGCTGGTCAATGTGTTGGTAATGGGATTGTAGTTGATGTTTCGAAATATTTCACTAAAATTCGTTCCTTAGATGTTGTCAAAAAAACAGTAACCGTTCAACCTGGAGTGGTTCGCGATGAACTCAATGCTTTCTTAAAACCGTACGGTCTCTTTTTTGGTCCGAATACATCAACCAGCAATCGTTGTATGATTGGTGGAATGGTAGGCAATAATAGTAGTGGAACGACTTCTATTCAATATGGAGTGACGCGGGACAATGTTTTGAAGCTAAAAACAATTCTTTCCGATGGAGAAGAAGTTGTTTTTGAGAAGATTTCTAAAACGGAATTCCATCAAAAATCCAATCTAAATTCTTTCGAAGGTAAAATATACAAGACAATTTACGACGAACTGATTTCCCCTGAAGCACAACAGGAAATCAGAAATGAATTTCCAAAACCTGAAATCCACCGCCGAAATACGGGCTATGCGGTTGATGCTTTGCTGAATACTTCGGTGTTTGGCGACTATGAAGAAGAAATCAATCTCTGCAAACTCCTCTGCGGAAGCGAAGGCACCTTGGCGTTTACCACTGAAATCACACTGCAATTAGATCCGTTACCACCAAAACATGCTGCGATGGTGGCGACACATTATAAAACCCTTGAAGATTGCTTGAACGACGTAGGTGTTGCCATGAAACACAAGTTGCACACTTGCGAGATGATGGACAACGTGATTTTGGACTGTACCAAAAAGAGCAAAACCTACGAACCATACCGATTTTTTGTAAAAGACAATCCAAAGGCGATTTTACTATTAGAATTGAAAAGTGATTCAGAAGCAGATTTGGAAGTGCAAGTTGATGCTTTGCTGGTTTCACTAAAAACTTCAAATTTAAGTTATCACAATCCCGTTTTAAAAGGTGAGGAAACTGAAATGGCGTTGGAACTTCGCAAAGCGGGTTTAGGACTGTTGGGAAATATGGTCGGTGACCGAAAAGCTGTTGCCTGTATTGAAGACACAGCAGTAGCTTTGGAAGATTTACCTAATTATATTTCAGAGTTTACCGCTCTAATGAAAAAGTATGACCAACAAGCGGTTTATTACGCACACGCTGGCGCAGGAGAACTCCATCTGCGACCAATTCTCAATTTAAAAGAAAAGGAAGGTGTAGAATACTTCAGAAAAATCACGACTGATGTTGCCAAACTTTGCAAAAAGTACAAAGGTTCGTTTAGTGGCGAACACGGGGATGGAATTGTTAGATCGGAATTTATTCCCTTAATGGTTGGCGTAAAAAACTACGAACTTTTAAAGCGAATTAAATTAGCTTTTGACCCTCAAAACATCTTCAATCCTGGAAAAATTGTGGAGGCTTTTAAAATGGACGAGACGCTGCGATATGAAATTGACAGAAAGGAACCAGAAATAAAAACCTTGATGGATTTTGGAGATTATCAAGGAATCCTCCGTCTTGCCGAAAACTGCAATGGCAGTGGCGATTGCCGAAAAAGTGCCGATGCCGCAGGAGCAATGTGTCCGAGTTATCAAGCAACCAAAAATGAAAAAGATACCACTCGCGCCAGAGCCAATATGCTTCGCGAGGTTTTGACCAACAATGAAGCTGTCAATAAGTTTGATTCAGAGGAACTAAAGGAAGTGATGGATCTTTGCATCAGTTGTAAAGCTTGCTCCAGTGAGTGTCCGAGCAACGTGGACATAAGCATTGCGAAAGCTGAATTTTTATATCAATACCACAAAATTCATGGCGCTAGTTTTTCAGATAAACTCTTTGCAAAAAGCACTAAGCTCAACAAAATGGCTTCTCGATTTCCGAAATTGTCGAATTGGTTTTTCTCCAATTCCTTAACTTCCAGTATTATTAAAAATATTGGCGGGATACATCAAAATCGTGCGTTGCCCAAAGTGTCGAATGAAAGTTTTAGTAATCTTTTCCGCAGTAAAGAGAAGAATCTTCTTTGGAAGAATAACTATAAAGGTAAATCCAAAGGAAATGTATTACTGTTCGTAGATGAATTCAGCAATTATCTCGATGCCGAGATCGCTGAAGATTCCTATTTGCTTCTTTCTCATTTGGGTTATAAAGTGCGCATTATAGACTCTTTAGACAGTGGTCGCGCAATGATCTCAAAGGGGTTTTTGGATGAAGCGAAAGTTGAGGTGAATAAAAACATATCATTTTTGAAAGATAAAGTATCCGAAAAGGTGCCTCTTGTGGGTATTGAACCTTCTGCCATTCTTTCCTTTCGTGACGAATATTGGAGGTTGGCAGACGATAAATCTTCCGCAGAAAACATTTCAAAAAACACGTTTTTGATAGAGGAATTCTTGGCAAAAGAAATTGAAAAGGGAAATATAACTTCAGCGCAATTCACTTCCGAAGAAAAAAATATTAAGATCCATTCCCATTGCCATCAAAAATCATTGAGCAACCAAAAGGTGACTTTTGATATTTTAAATCTTCCTAAAAATTTTAAACCAACCATTATCACTTCTGGTTGTTGTGGTATGGCAGGTAGTTTTGGCTATGAAAAGGAACATTATGAGCTAAGCATGAAAATAGGAGAGTTGAAGCTTTTCCCAGCGGTACGGAAAGCTTCTAACGACATTATTATTGTAGCAAATGGCACAAGTTGTCGTCATCAGATCTTGGACGGAACAGGACGAGAGGCTTTGCATCCAGTTACCGTTTTAAAAAATGCGCTTCTTTAAAAGGGATGGCATGAACCACGACCGGCTAAAGGACTGATTTTCTAAAACCTCATTTCTTGAAATCATTTTTGAATAATTCCCTCTGAAAGTTTACATTTGTTTCAAAACCACCCTATGGCGGGAAATTCCTTCGGAAATATACTTAAACTCACGACTTTTGGCGAATCGCACGGTGATGCAATTGGTGGAATAATAGACGGGTGTCCCGCAGGACTTTCACTTAATTTTAAAGCCATAAATGCCGAAATGCAACGGCGAAAACCTGGACAATCTGCTATTGTTACACAAAGAAAGGAAGAGGATGAAGTAAAGTTTCTTTCAGGTATATTCGAGGGAGTAACAATAGGAACTCCAATTGGTTTTCTCATTGAAAATACCGACCAAAAAAGCAAGGATTACAGCCATATAAAAGATGTTTATCGCCCGTCACATGCGGATTTCACATATGAGAAAAAATATGGTATCCGGGATTTTCGGGGTGGAGGTCGATCTTCTGCGAGGGAAACAGCTTGTAGAGTTGTTGCGGGTGCAATAGCTAAACAGTTGATTCCGGGAATTAAAATAAATGCTTTTGTTTCTTCAGTGGGAGAGATTTTTATTGATAAACCTTATCAAGAATTGGATTTTTCAAAGATTGAAAGTAATGTAGTCCGTTGCCCCGATCAGGCCACCGCTCTTAAAATGGAGGAACACATAAAGCTAATCCGAAAGCAAGGGGATACAGTAGGTGGCACGATTACCTGTGTTATACAAAATGTGCCATTGGGGTTGGGAGAACCTGTATTTGATAAACTTCACGCCGATTTGGGGAAAGCTATGCTCTCAATTAATGCAGTAAAGGGATTTGAATATGGTAGCGGATTCTGCGGTTCGAGAATGAAAGGTAGTGAACACAATGACATTTTCAATAGTGATGGTACCACAAAAACTAATTTGAGTGGTGGCATTCAAGGTGGAATAAGCAATGGCATGGATATCTATTTTAGGGTTGCTTTTAAACCTGTGGCTACCTTAATGCAAAAGCAAGAAACCATAAATAAGGACGGAAACAAAGTGATAGCTGAAGGAAAGGGTCGCCATGACCCTTGTGTTGTTCCGCGTGCTGTCCCTATTGTAGAAGCAATGGCAGCCCTAGTTTTGGCTGATTTTTGGTTGTTAAACAGGAATTCCAAATTAAAATAACACTTTTATCGAAGTATTTCAGATTACCACTTTAATACTTCACATTCTATAATATTAAGTCTAAGTATGAAAAAACTCGCGTTACACTGGAAAATAATTATCGGACTTGTTTTAGGGATTATTTGGGCATTGCTTTCCAGTAAGTTGGGATGGAGTGAGTTTACCATTGATTGGATAGCTCCCTTTGGAACTATTTTCATCAATCTGCTAAAATTAATAGCAGTCCCATTGGTTTTGGTCTCGATAATAAGTGGAGTTGCAAATATTGGCGATCCATCTAGTTTGGGGCGGATGGGTGGAAAGACATTATTTGCATATTTACTCACTACTTTATTTGCAGTGAGTTTGGGATTAGTATTGGTGAATACTATAAAGCCTGGTAAATTAATAGACGAACAGAGTAGGATAGACAATAGGATAAGTTATGAAATTTGGGCCTCGTCTCAAGGACGCCAAATAAAAGACGGAATCAATTATCTTCAGGACCCTGCTTTTTTTGAGCGGGCGCAAAAAATCACCAATCTTTCTAAAGGACAATTGGAAAACGCCTCCGTTACAGAAAAGATAAAAACTGTAGAGAAAACGAAGGAATCTACTCCTTTGCAACCACTGGTAGATATAGTGCCTGAAAACTTTTTCTATTCGCTAAGTGATAATGGTTTAATGCTTCAAATTATTTTCTTCGGGATATTTTTTGGTGTGTGTTTACTATTGATACCCAATGAAAAATCCAAACCAGTAACCGACTTTATGGATAGCACTATGGAGGTTTTTTTAAAGATGGTAGATTTGGTTATGCAAGCAGCGCCATTTTTTGTCTTTGCTCTCTTAGCTGGAGTTGTAAGCAAAATGGCCGGTGATGATGTCGGAAAGGTTTATGAAATATTTAAAGGATTAAGTTGGTATTCATTAACCGTTTTTTTAGGGTTAATGTTAATGATTTTTATTATTTATCCTTTTTTGATGAAAATTTTTGTCAAAAAGATTCCGTATCGTGGATTTTTTAAGGCTATGGCTCCAGCTCAGACTTTAGCATTCTCCACTTCAAGTAGTGCTGCTACTCTCCCTGTAACCATGGAATGCGTAGAAGAAAATTTAGGGGTCGATAAAAAGATAACCAGTTTTGTATTGCCTATTGGAGCCACAGTTAATATGGATGGAACGTGTTTATACCAAGCTGTAGCAGTAGTCTTTTTAGCCCAATTACATATGATAGACCTAACCTTGGGACAACAATTAACTATTGTTCTCACGGCTACTTTGGCTTCTATTGGATCGGCTGCCGTCCCGAGCGCCGGCCTAGTGATGCTTATTATTGTTTTGGAATCAGTAGGCTTAAATCCCGCTTGGATAGCTATTATTTTTCCAGTTGATAGAATTTTAGATATGTTCAGAACGGTAGTTAATGTTACAGGCGATGCAACAGTTTGCACAATCATAGCAGACGGAGAGGGCATGCTAAACTATGAGCCAACAGACGATCCTTCTGAAACTTTCGATTTGGATACTAAAAATTGATAATCATTTTTATACAGTATCAATTAATCAATAATGGAATTACCTCAAAACACTAATTATTGGAACCTCAATTTATAGAAGTAGATATTTTTCTTATTCTGGACTAAATCGTTTTTATAAATGAACCGATAAATCCTATATATTCTAGTTTATTTTTTCTTATATTTAGAGCAGATTAATTTTGGTAGAATTGATTTTATTTAATAATTTAGCAGAGTTATTTTGAAGTATATCAATAACTTAATCAATAATTTCTCAACCATTATTAAGGCTGAATTAAATGGATAAATAAGAAATTATTTTTCTATGTTAAATTTATATTGCGATTGAGCTCACCCAAAAATAATTAATAATACTTATCTATGGACTCTAGAAGTTATTTTATATTCCTTGTAATGATCCTTTTCGGGGCTAACTTTTATGGTCAAGTAGGAATAGGAACTATTAATCCTTCCCCTGCCTCGATGTTGGAGGTGAGTAGTACTTCCGATGGCGGATTAACATATAAGGGTTTAATGCCGCCCCGAGTTCCAAATGTTAGTGCGAGGAATGCAATAAACCCTGTTGTTGCAGATATGGGACTTTTGATTTTTGTGGAAAGTACAAAATGTTTGCAGATTTGGAGTGGAACAGAATGGTTAGATGTAAAATGTTTTTCAGACGTCGTTATTCCTCCAGGCCCAGTTTTATTAGGAAAACAGGATTTTGAAGCTACCCCGTCTAGTCCTGTGCTGCCGTTGTTTAGTGCTACTGGAGGACTTTATACGTCGGGCAATGGAGTGAAACCAAATACCTCTTTATTTGTCAGTCCCGTGCGAGGATATGGCATTAATAATAATACTGGATCTGTAATTCTTGGACCCATTAATACTTCTTCACAAGGAAGCACCACTTTCAGACTTCGTCTAGGAGGATTTTCAAAAAGCATATCGAATGGTTTGGATAATAATGATACCGTGATAATTTCAGTGGGTACAACAGGACCTGGAGGACCTTTTAGAAGTCAGATAAAAATTTATGGAGGTCCACTTGGTGGAAGTAATGCCAATAATACTTGGGGTTTCGATGCGGCTGGAACTGCTAGTGTTGCATATGACGGTGTTGGACCAATACGGGAGTTTTTTGCAGGCTCGGGAAATGTTAATGGAATTTCATACATTGAAATTACAGGATTGCCCAATTCAGCAAATCTTGCATTTATGATTCAGTTGAAGAACAATCAGACTAACGAATTGTGGGTTATTGATGATGCTGAAGTCTATAGTGTTCCATAATATAATTATCCAGCCCTTATTCAGGTTACTTAGACAGAATGTGGGCTGAGTTGTTTTTTATAATAATCTAGTTTTAAACTTTTTGATTCCCTAGGCTAAAACTCCAATTTCAAATTCAAATTCACACTTCGCCCCACATTTAATATTCCTTCTGGTTTAAAGCGTGAAAGATGGGCAGCATATTTTTTATCGGTCAAGTTGGTGCCGTTTATTCCTACTTTCAATAAAAAATTTTCAATTTTGAAACAGCTTTCTACGCCTGCGCTCAATAAGGAATAGCCTCCTGTACGGGTTTCAAAGGCACTGATATTCTTTTGGTCGAAGGTATTTTTCAACGTAACAAAAGCAGTGCTTTTTTGTCTTATTTTTCCGTCTTTGAATTCAACCCTGAAGGTGTTTTGAAGCGAATTTGCAGGGATTAATGGCAAGTAGTCATCGTTCTGTAATTGGCCTGTCACGGTTTCAAAACTGCTTTCAAAATGCAACCAATCCAATGGGTGCGGATGTAAATGGAAACCTAGCTCGCCGCCATAGAGTCTGGCGTCGTCCTGTAAATAATCATAAACAGGAGTGTTATCAATAATCTCGTTTGTTGGGGAAATGAAGATATAATCTTTTATAGGATTATAAAATCCGTTTACAAAAAACTCCAAGTGCTCGTTTCGGTATTCCACAGAAAGGTCAGTTTGAAAATTCTGCTCGTTGTTGAGGTTGTAATTTCCGCGTTCATATCGGTTGGTGCCTTCATGAATCCCGTTAGAAGTGAGTTCTGCCAGATTAGGGGCTCGAAAGCCACTGGCAAAATTTAGTCGTGCAGAAATTTGTTCTGATAAATCTACTTTTCCACCTAAAGCCGCCGTAAAGCTTGTAAAACTTTTGTCAAGCGCTGGAATATAATCCGAATTTCCTGCGGTTCTGGCAGCATCACTTTCTATTTTTCGACTGTCAAAACGCAGGCCAGCCTGAAAGTCCATTTTTTCTAGATGATAATGTGAAGTTGCCAAAAGCCCCACGTCCGTAGTGTTGGCATCTGGGATCAAGATTTCCTCGCCTTTGTTTTTGTTGTTTTGAAACATCCCCTGTAATCCGACAATGGTTTCAAACTTTCCAAAATCGGGAAGATTGTATTTCAAGTCGTAATTAAAAGTTATCAGTTGCATCCGAAGGGCTGCCGTCGTGGGATCATCCTCAAATTCACGTCTATCGTTAAACAGATAACCGACTTTTAAATCGAAACTGGAATTTTTCAAAAACAGCGTATTGTCAAGGCTCAGAATGTGGTTGTCTATTTCCTGAAAAGGTAACTCCAGTTCTTTGGATTGAGTCTGTTCTCCGATTTCATCAGCAATTCCGATATTCGAGCGGTTATAATTATAACGAACAGTCGATTTGAATTTGGTTCCTAAATATTGCAAGCCTGTTTTAAAATCCTTTTCGTTGAAACGGGAATTGGTCACTCGATAGTCCGCCCCAGTTTTATAATCGCTAAAGGAAGAGTAAGAACCACGCGCTAGGAATTTCAACTTTATGCCAGAGGTTTTTACACCTAGATTGGAGGAAGTTCCCAAGGTGTTTGAAAAATAGGAACTGTTGATATCGCCATGAGTTTCGTTTGAAGGCGCAAATCTTTCGGGGTTCAAATAAAGTACGCCACCAAGAGCATCACTGCCATAAAGTAAGGAAGCTGGGCCTTTAATGACTTCTACACTTTCAATACCTGCTTCGTTGATTCCGAGGCCGTGTTCGTCTCCAAATTGCTGATTTTCCAAACGCACGCCTTGGGTATATGTGAGCACGCGATTTGAGCTTAAGCCCCGAATTACTGGCTTTCCAATTCCCTGACCAGTACTGATGATATCTACTCCTGGAATGTTTTTTATGCCATCAGCCAAGGTTACAGCACCGGAAGAATTTAAATCAGAAGTGGAAACGCGCTCCACTTTCATTACATTTTCACTTTGAAGCTTGTGAAAGGGGGTGGAGACAATTACTTCTTCCATTTCCACAGCGCTTTCTACCATTTGAACATCCTCGGTATACACTTGATTTCCAGAAAAATTGATTTTTATTGAAACGGTGCCGTAACCAAGAGATGAAAATACTACGGTATGATTTCCGTCAGGGATATTAATTAAGGTATAGTTCCCGTCAAAATCGGCTACGGTCCCTATTTCCAATTGCGGGATATAAACCGTTCCCATCACTGGGGTTCCGGATTGTTTTGAAGTTAGGATTCCTTTTAATGTGTTTTGGGCGCTTGCCACCGTCCCCAATGAGAATAGCACAAGCAGAACAAAAATATGTTTCATTGCTTTCTTGATTTTGAAATGAGTAATGACTGTAAGAGGTAAGACGAAATAGAATTGGAACAACAGTTCTTTATGTAAAATAGTTAAGTCCTAAGTCATTAACCTAGGTCTTAAGCCTTTTCATATTAAGTCTCCGAATAGTTCTGAAAAATCAAGAAAATAGGGGAGGTCCTCGCAGGAAGAAATGTGGGGCATCAACAATAGTTGCGGATTGTCGATATTCGGTCTGTGTTTTAAGATATCCTGCCAAGACGGCAAACTCAGGAAGTTGCTGAGGCTTAAAATCAAAAATAAAAAAATGGAAATCGCAAATAGAACAGTCTAGTTGCTTTTTGTGGATATGTGATGTAAAATCGTTGCAAACCAGATGTTCATGTCCGTCCAAAACGTGAATGGATTGAATGACAGTAGGGAACATGAGGGCTAGCGAAAAAATCGCCGCAACAAATATCTTAACTGGTTTAAGTTTAAACACCTTTTTTATCGACTTAGGACCGAATGATGTAGGACAATTGCGTTACTACGAATTCATTCACTCATTCTATATTGCATAAACATCGTATAAATTTTACGAATGTAATATATTTTCACTCTATTATGCTTAGGTTAGAATCGCAGGTATCTTAGGTCCTAACATCATACGTCTAACTTTTAACCTTTAACGTGTAACCCCCAATCGCAAACCTCTCACGATTCTTTCTTCAACAAAAACCCCAATCCCATTGATCGGAGCATTTTTTTTTCAAACCACCAGAAAAATTCAAATTGACCAAATACCCATCCAAAGAATACTAAAAGCACTTGATAAATAGGAAATATAATCAGGATGCGGAATGGCCAGTATACATACCATCCCATTTCTCTTTTGACCTCAAAAAACTCTGTAACTGGTGCAGCCAGTTTTGCGGCGGAACTTCCCGTAATGGCAAATACCAGAAAAACAATAAATACTTGTCCGTTAGATTTTAAATTCCAACGCTCTTTCAGCTTTTTCAATTCCTTCCTCCCGTTAAACGTTGCTTGTATTTATCCTGAAAATACATAAAATAATTGTAGAGCAGGTAATTCACTTCGTAGCCGTAATCTACTGCAGGATCGTAGTTGATTTGCTCGGAATATAGATTCCGAGGATATCTAGTTGGCTGTAATACTCGGTTGTTGTAGTCTGAAACGAACATCCGGTTCTTTGTTTCCAAATATGATTGGCCATAAAACCCTCTTTGAGGCTGCGTAAGCAACCACGAATTAAACCCAGATTCCACTATGATAATTTCATATTCCAAACTGTCGTTTGCAATACGAACAGTGTCGCTTTCATTTATCGAACTGTCAGAGCTATTTTTGATTCCAGTATTCCCCGATCCACATCCATACATGGCGAAGGAAAGTACCAATAGCAGTAGAATGGTTTTCATGTAAAGGTGTTTTGACAAAGTTAACAAAAGTAAACCGAAGTGCTCTGACTTTAACCTTCATTTAAAGAATAATAGAGATTGTTAAGCTCTTAATCTTTCTTTAGGAATTTAATAATTTGTTCCGCCAGTTCTGTTCCAATCCTGTCTTGTGCTTCAAGGGTTCCAGCACCAATATGTGGACTAAGTGAAACAGCATCGTTCATTAACACTTGGACGGAAGGGGAAGGTTCGTCTTCAAAAACGTCTAATGCTGCAAAGGAAACTTTTCCAGATTTAATTCCTTCCAAGAGTGCTACTTCATGAAGAACACCTCCCCGGGATGCATTGATGATTCCCACACCGTCTTTCATTTTGGAGATTTCTTCTTTACCTATTAAATAACCTGGTTGCGCTGGTACGTGCAAGCTGATGAAATCACTGTGTTTTATTAATTTCTCTACTGGTTCCGTTCTTATTTCTAATGTAACACTCTGACCATCAAAAAAGCTCAATTTAATATCCGCTTTGCCTGATTTTCGATCGCTTGCAATTACCTGCATTCCACAGCCTAAAGCGATTTTCGCAACTTCGCGGCCAATTTTCCCGAATCCAATTATACCTAAGGTTTTCCCTCGGAGTTCTTTTCCGGCACTATATCTTTTTTTCAAATCATTAAATCTCGATTCACCTTCCAAGGGCATGTTTCGATTCGAGTCGTGTAAATATCGCACTCCTCCGAACAAATGAGCAAAGACCAGTTCTGCGACAGAAGCTGCGGAGGCGGCTGGTGTATTAATTACTTCAATCCCGTTTTTAGCAGCGTGGTCCACATCAATATTGTCCATTCCCACACCGCCACGACCGATGATTTTCAAAGAAGGACAATTGTCGATGATATCCTTGCGAACCTTGGTAGCACTGCGCACCAAAAGCACATCTATGTTGTGCTCGTTGATGTAGTTTTGAAGTTGTTCTTGCGCTACGTGCACGGTAAGCACCTCAAAACCAGCCTCTTTTAATGATTCAATTCCACTTTTTGAGATTCCATCGTTTGCTAATACCTTCATGTTTATTTGTGTTTCGATTTCCGAATGATTATTTATTTCTAATTTCTAGTTTCTAGTTTTTTGTCTGCTATAGCTTTATTCCCCCTGTGGGGGTTAGGGGGACTGTCCTATACTTTGTTCTACGTCCTTATCAACTAAGCTCTCTTTTCCAAATCCTGCATCACATCCACTAAAACCTGGACACTTTCTAGCGGCAAGGCATTATACATAGAGGCGCGGTATCCACCAACACTTCGATGGCCGTTTATTCCGCTGATACCTGCTGCTTTTAAATAGGAATCGAATGTTTCTTTTAATTGGTCATTTACTAAATTGAAAGTGGCGTTCATTTTTGACCGGTCTTCTTTATTGGCAACATAGCCTTGGAATAAAGGATTTTGATCAATTTCGTTATAAAGAAGTTCCGCCTTTTGGTTGTTTATCTTTTCAATTGCTGAAATACCACCTATTTCTTTTAGCCATTGTAGTGTTAACATAGAAACGTAAATAGGGAAAACTGGAGGTGTATTGAACATGCTTTCCTTTGCAATATGGATTTTATAATTTAGCATTGAAGGAATTACGCGATTAACTTTTCCTAAAATGTTTTCTTTTACAACAACCAAAGTGGTTCCAGCAGGTCCCATATTTTTTTGTGCTCCAGCATAGATCAAACTGAATTGTGAAAAATCTAACTGCCGCGAAAAAATATCGCTGCTCATATCGCAAACCATGGGAACTTCAGTTGTGGGAAATTCCTGCATTTGCGTGCCATAAATGGTATTGTTACTGGTACAGTGAAAATAATCCACATCTTTTGGAACGGTATAGTTCTTCGGAATAAAATTAAAGTTATCACTTTTTGAAGTCGCCACTTCCACAACTTCCCCGAGCAATTTGGCCTCCTTAATTGCATTGCTGCTCCAAGTTCCCGTATTTATATATGCGGCTTTAGTTTCCAAGAGATTGTAAGCCGTCATCAAAAACTGCATACTGGCACCTCCTTGAAGAAACAGTGCTTGATATCCTTTATTTACAAGTCCCAAATGCTCTAAAGCCAAACTGCGCGCCGTTTCCATAACCTCGACGAAATCCTTGCTGCGGTGTGAAATTTCAAGCAGTGAAAGATTTAGACCGTTAAAGTTTAAAACTGCTTCCGAAGCTTGTTTTAATACGGATTGTGGTAAAATACAGGGGCCGGCACTAAAATTATGTTTTTTCATTTTTGGAAAAATTGATTGTGCAAAGTTGGGAAATATGCGTTGAAATAGAGACCAAATTTCATGTTTTTTTAGCGAGATAGCTTTAGAAGAAAACCAATTGTGTCAATACCATCTGCATAATCCCAAAGCTCTGGGTTTTGAGTTTTTCCGAAGGGAATGCTATTGGGGATATCTCCTTTGGAAACGAGGCACTGGATGTTTTCAGTCTGTTCATTTAAGGTCTTTCTTAACTCAGACAAAGAATCATATTTTTCATAAAAAATGACCGAAATAGGAGAGGAGAAGCCTGAATCTTCTTTCAATACTAAAAATTCGTTGTCTAAAAGTGGTAAACTATCCATTAAATAAACCGCTTTGTTATAATCGTAATTGTTGATGTATTTGTGATTGTGGATGATTTCCTTCCAACCAAACATTGCGTTGAAGAACTTTTCAAAATCGTAGTTTTTGGGAATATACAATTTTGAAACATTGCGACAACCTAAGCCGAAATAACGAAAAACATCATCTGCCAAGAGATCCAGCTCTTCTTCTGTTTCATTTCCCGTGAGCACTGCCACAGAATTTCTGTTCTTTCGAATGATATGTGGATATTTTCCGAAGTAATAATCGAAATAGCGGGAGGTATTGTTGCTTCCAGTGGCTATTACCGCATCGAAATTTTTAAGCCTTCCCTCTGTGAATTCAATATAGTTTTTGAATTCTGGTTCTAAGGAAATTAATTTTTCAGCTAGAAAAGAGAGTAGGGTTTTGTCATTCGATGAAAGTTTTACCAGCACTTTATTTCCCGTAATTAAAACCGAAAGGAAATCGTGAAAGCCGACAAGGGGAATATTTCCAGCCATAACGATTGCTACGGTTTTCACCTTTTTGGGTTTATCTTCCGAGAAACGCTCAAAATCGTATTTTGAAATCCATTGATTCAGATTTTTTTCGGAAAGCGCTTCTGCCCAATTTTTTAAGGTGAATTCAATGTTTTCAAGAGTAAACCATCCGTTCTCAGCCTTCGCTTTTGTTAGTATGGAATGCCATCCTGTCTCAGTTTCTTCCTGAAAGGTATCGAGGTTGAATTCAGCTAGGAATTTCCCTAGACCGACAAAAGCGTTAATTCTTCGTTTTAATTCCATGTTTATTTTTGGAGTTGCCCTTCATAGGGGTTAACTTTGCGCAAAGTTAGAAAAAGTATAAGCTATGGCAATTATTATAACAGATGAATGTATCAACTGTGGTGCCTGCGAACCTGAATGCCCTAACAATGCGATCTACGAGGGTGCAGACGATTGGCGTTATGCCGATGGAACGGACCTGTCGGGAAAGGTTGTATTGCCAAATGGTAAAGAGGTTGACGCCGATGAGGTGCAGGAACCTGTGAGTGATGAAATATATTTCATTGTCGCTGATAAATGTACTGAATGCATGGGCTTTCACGATGAACCGCAATGTGCTGCAGTTTGTCCTGTTGACTGTTGCGTTCCAGACGAAGACAATGTGGAAACTAAGGAAGAGCTATTGGCCAAACAGGCCTTTATGCATAAAGAGTAATCTCTAACCCTATAAATGATAAAAACCGTCTTAATCGCGAAATTGAGGCGGTTTTTTTATTCTTTGTTATTTGGTTTTAGTTTCATTCAATATCATAAGCACTTCCTGTTACTTTCCAAATTTGATATTGCGGCGTGTTTATTAAAACTGGAGTGAAATAGGGCGATTCTTCTTGCAATAAATATAATTTAACTAAAGTTGTATTTGACATTTCTTTAGACATCGCAGCTCCAAAACCTACTTGTTCGTTCCATTGAAATACGAAACGTTCGTCTTTCTTGGCGAATTGCGATTTTAATTCGACAGGTAAGGGGAATAAATTTGTTTCAGTCTCAACCCCATTATAAGTGGAAAGCGATTGGAAGTACCTTTTTTCATTAAAGTAAGTAGCAATTCCTGTGGTTGCGTTGAGATCTATTTGATTGTTTTTAATTTGATTTCCTTGTTGCTGTAAACCACTCAGCGATAGAAAAAGTGGAAGTCCGATTGTTTCTCCCGTTTTTAAATCGGAATGGCCTTGCTTAAACCATGATGCCGTTTGGGTCATTTTATAATGTAGAAATACATAAATATCTTCTGATTCCTTTGGGAATATAAACGAGATCCAATCTTTTGGAGTGCTTATATCTTTCGTTTTTGGAAGTGTTCCTTTTTGTTGTTTCTCAATAAGCAATTGTTCCGCTTCGGAAGGCGAGAGCGATAGGATTTCGTTTAGAAATTCAAATGTTGGGACTACGCCTGAAAAGGATTCGAATAAAACTTTCATGCCTGCTTTTCCATTTTTATTGTAGAAGCGCATAAAATTGGCAGATACAGCCAGGTTTTCTGCCGCAAATGGGAAGGAGACGTAATAATAAATCTCGCCATCAGAAAACTCGCCATCGGCATAGGTTCCTCTATCTAAGTAATATTGAATTTGGTATCCTAAATCCCATTCTGTCCAGATATTAGCATCTTTAGGGGTAAATTTATCTAATGCTGAAAGTAGGGCAACATTTTCATAGGCAGATGTCTTCGCATAGCCAACGGTGATTTTTTTGTAATTACTGGCAATTCCGATAATCACAAGCAACAAAGTGGCGCCATACGCTAGTTTTGGGTTTATCTTTTCTTTATAGTTGAATAATAGTTGAATTACATATCCCATCCCTAATGCCAAGATTGGGGCGGCGAATAAAACGAATCTGTTGCCCGCAAAAAGGGCGGCGATTCCCAATAAAAAGGGGATTGCAAAGAAGAGTGCTTTGAGCTTCAACTTCCACACGAGTAGTACTATGCCGATACACATAATCGCAAACAACAAAACGTTTCCAGTTGTTGCTGTTATAAAGTCGGCAATGCTAACGGCGTTTAGCTCGGAGACCGACATGTTGTTTGGGAAAACGGTGTTGGTTTTTTGGAAAAGAATATTAAAATAGGCGAGGAGTTGATCGCCAATAAGCCAAGCGCATATCAATAGAACGGCAGCTAAGAAGCTGTATTTAGCAACTTTGTTTTTGGTTTGATAGAAAAATAGCACGGCAACAAACAATGGAACTACCGCAGAAATCAAGACGACACTAGTTGCGGTATTCCACCATATATAAAAGAGAAAGGTGCTGAGTAGTCCAAGAGCCAAGTAGCGATACCGTTTTTTGTCTTTTATTTCAGCAAAGCGGAGGAACAAATAGCTGTTGAGTAAGGCGAATACGACATTTAAACAATCGGTGTCAAATACGCCAATTCGGGTTCTGACAATATAGGTTAATGAGATGATAGAGAAAAGAGCTGCCGTTAATGCGGCAATTTTATGGAACTTCAGTCGCACACATAATAAAAACATCAAAGGAGCTAATAGGGATGCCAAGAAAACGGGAAGAAAAATGGCGACTGTGGAAACAGGAATCGTGGTAACACTGCTGATTGATGCTGCCAGAATTGCGATTAATGGCGGAATTGTGGGAGCTTCCATTCCATTGGGGACGTGTCGCTTTTCTTGTGGGTTGTTGTAGGTTCCTTCCTTTAATTCTTTTGCGATTTTCAGGTAGTAGTAACTGTCATAATTTGCCATCTCATATTCTCCTTGATATTGAAAGGCTGCTTTGTTTTTCTGCCAGACGGAAAAATCTTCATAGCGGAGAAAAATGGCGAATAAAATGATGAGTGCCAAAGCAATTCTTGAACTCCATAATTTATAGTGCTCATTGGTTTTCACCACTGGAGTTTTTGGAGAAGTGGTGGTGGTAGTTTTTGTCATTAAAGCGGTAATTTTTGGTTGAAGTTTCGTTAGCATTCTCAATGAATCCACACATTTTGGGTTGGCGTGCTTTGTGAACGACGAATGGGCATCTTTAACTCATCGAAAAGTAATTAATAAATCTAGAAAACACAAGATTAACCTTTAGTGAGGTTTTTGGCAATTTCCTTGAGCTGTTTGTACGGCAGATTGTGAAGGGAGGCTCCGAGATCTGTGGCATCATCATCGTTTCTCAGGGTTAAGAGCGGGTGGTCTTTCGGGAGAGATTCGTTGGGCTGACTTTTGAAGCAAAAGAGATCGCTAGGTTCGCAATTTAGCGCACGGCAGAGCTTTTCAATATGGTCTATTTTTATGTATTGTGCCCTTCCGGAAGCGAGCTTAGGGGCTACATTGCGGGAAATGCCGTTTTTAATCAGAAACGCTGAGGGATAGGTTATGCCTCGTGCCTTAAAGATGGCGGAAAGATTCATGGTCATCATAATATTCGGGTTTATAGGTGTTTGGAGCACTAAATTTATGAAAAAAAGACTTTGGATTTCGTATTTCAGAAGAGAAAAATGAAATTGCGAGGTTGAAGTATGGAGTGGAAATTGCTTATTAGGAAGTATAAGTTGCAGGAAAGGGAGTTTAAATCGTTCTGAAGGGAGACAAATTTGCTCTTGAAGGAGTTTCAATGATGCGTCTAGAAGTTACTATGCTTTGTGCGTAAGTTGCTATGCTTCGCGCACGAGTTACTTTGCTTTGCAGGCGAGTCACAATGCTCTGTGTACGAGTTATTATGCTTCGTGGGCGAGTTACATTGCTTCGCACACGAGTTACTTTGCTTCGTGAAGGAGTTAAAATCGCCTTAAGTAGAGTGTAAGATGTTCTAAGTGGATTGTGTTATGCTCAAAGGGAAGTGCATTTTGCTTAAAGTGAAGTGGAAGCGGGAGTAATTATTCAGTTAGAGATGTGTGTTTTACAAATTCTTTTTAAAAGTGCTGCGTTCCTTGTGCTGTATGGGGTTGTAGTCCTTCCAAAGTAGTTGTACGGCGGTGTTTTCCTTTAGTTCTGGATTGGTTTCAACGGTTTGGATTCCCTTGGAATTGAAAAGGTATTGCATTTCTTCAAAAATAATAGCTGTAACGCCTTTTCCTTGGTATTCGGGGTCAATTCCTATTAAATAGAAGGCTGCAGTGTCGTTCTTTTTCTGGGCATCCAAGATGTACTTCCAACCAAATGGAATCAGTTTGCCGTTTGCCTTTTTCAGCGCTTTTGAAAAGGAAGGCATCACTATGGAAAAAGCGATGAGTTTGCCTTTGTCATCCTTTATGCAGCAGATATAATCGGGATGGATGAAGCTGAAATATTTCTTTTTGTAATAATCAATTTGATATTGCTGAATGGGGACGAAGGTTTGAAGTGTGTCGTAGGTTTTGTTAAGCAAACCAAACATTTCATCAACATACGGTAAAATTTCCTTTTTATTCTTGAACCGAATCACTGAAAGTTTGTAGCGTTCTCGAATGATTTTTGAAAATTTGGCAACCTTTTCAAAAATAGTTTCAGGAATTTTGAGTCGGTATTCCACCCAAGTAGCCTGCTTTTCGAAACCGAGTTTCTCTAGGTGTTCAGCGTAATAGGGGAAGTGATACCATGTAATCATGGTATTCATTTCGTCATAACCCATGGTAAGGATTCCTGCTTTTTCCATATTGCTGAATCCCACAGGACCTTCGGCGTATTCAAGATGATGTTCGCGGCCTTTATCATACACTTTTGCTAGCAAGGCTTTGGTTACTTCAAGGTCATCAATCATATCAAGCCAGCCAAAACGGATTTTCTTTTTGCCTTGCTCATTTACTTCCAGATGATTGAGGATTACCGCTATTCGGCCGACAATTTCTTCGCCTTTGTAGGCTAAGTAATACCAAGCATCGGCATTTTTAAAAACAGGATTTTTGGCGGGGTTTAGGGTTTCGAGTTCGTCTTTTATAAGCGAGGGAACCCAATATTCGTTATTTTTATAAAGCTGAAAAGGAAAAGTGACAAACTTCTTAAGTCCACTTTTATAGGTTACTTCCTTAACTGTAATCATGTCTGCCAATTTATTATTCTTCATCCAGATTCAATTGTTGCTCACGGTTTTCTTTTTTGTCCCCAGGCTCGGTTCCGTCTTTATTCTTTTCTTCCTCCGTGCCTTCGGGTTTAACGTCTTCTAGGTACTCATCCTTACTATGCATATCAAATCGGTATGCTAAACCAAATCTACCATAGAATTTTGAAGGAGTGTCTTTGAAATTTACGGCGAGGGATAAGTCAACTTGCAAGTCAGGATTGATAAGAACTGCAGCACCACCACGTAAAATTTGGTCTGCATAAAAATCACTTTTTATCCCTTGGTTCTCAAGAAAAACAGAAAAATAATAATTCGTGGCGTGGGTCAAGGTTACGATATACCCGTATGAAGGGAAATCTGTAGTAACCCGATCCACAACAATATTGGTCACAAAAACCCAACCGCCCACAAAGTTGTGCTGTGTAGCAATTACGAGTTTTGGGCTTACACTGCTGTCATCTTCAGGAGTGTACGGATTATTGTCGAAATCTATATTTACCCCAACATAGGCAGACACGGCAGGAATCAAGTCAACCCATTGAATTTTGTGGTTTTTTCTCCAGCTGTAAAGGTTCGGGCCTTCCAGTTCTCGCTTTCTATAAGGGTCGTAGATTAAGTACTTGGCCCCAATCGTATTGCTCTTGAAATTGGCTACTTTCTGTTTAATTTTTGGGTTGAAAGCAGTGTATTTAATTGAATTGGATTGAAATTCGCCCATAACGTTAATTTCCAATCGTTCTTTCCAAAAGCCATAACGGAGTGAATAGTCTATTCCCAGTCCATTGGTTTCGGTGTTCAACAAGGTGTGTTTTTCATTTCCCAAATTAATTCCAGTTTCAATCTGAATTACATCCGTTCCTACGGCAAAAGCACCCTGAGAACCTCCTGGGCGGTTGGCGTTCAACATATCGGTATATTGGGCGGAAACGTGGGAAAGTGGAATAAAACAGAGAAAAAACAGAAATCGAAATTTAGTGCTCATAGATTGTTTGGTTTAGTCCAAAGATATAGGATTTTACCATTAATTTAATAGTGAATATTCGTCTTTTTGTGCGCCAATCTTTATTTTTGGCGTTAATTTGAATATTATGATGACATTCCTCAAAACGATATTGATCGTTCTTCTGGTATATTATGCCATAAAATTTTTATTCCGGTTGGCTAAACCTTATATATTGCGGTATGTATCCAAAAAAGCAGGACAGCAGTTTGAACAGTTCTTTGGAAATCCTGCGAACTCAAATTCTCCCATTCAAGAAGAGGGAAATATTACCATTGATAAGATTCCACCTCAAAGAAAAGGACGAGGAAAAAAGGTTGGGGAATATGTGGAATATGAAGAGGTGGATTAAGACAAGGGAATAAATCCTAGATTACCATCACATTTCAAAACCTCTCTAATGTTGTCTGATGTTTACATTTCCAAGTCGATTTTCTTTTCCCAATGAAACTTTCAGACTCAAATTCCGTCTATATAAGTATATTTGCGAACCATTTCATATCGGGTTCGATTCATTTTTTGCCTTATGCAAACATTCGATTTTCAAAAAGAATACATCCTAGAAAATGAGGTGGTAAGACTGATGCCGCTGCATTTGAAGGATCTCGAGAATCTCAAGTATTTTGCTTTAGAACAACCAGAAATCTGGAAGTATTCTCAACAACCTGCGAATGGATTGGAAAATATGGAAAATTATATTCGTATTGCAAGGCTGGGGCGAAAGGAAGGAAAATCGTATCCTTTTGTGGTTTTTGACAAACGAAACCAACAATTTGCAGGCAGTACGCGTTTCTACGATTATCAAGAAGGAAATAATACCGTTCAGCTTGGATATACTTGGTATGGAAAGGAATTTCAAGGAACAGGAATTAATAAGCAATGTAAGTTATTGCTATTGCAATTTGCTTTTGAAACGATAGGTGTGGAGCGGGTAGAATTTCGGGCCGATGCCAGAAACGAACGAAGTATTGCGGCCATGAAAAGTATCGGTTGCACTGTTGAGGGAATTCTTCGGAATAATTGTGCAGCTCCTAAGGGCAGAAGAGATAGTATTATCCTGAGCATTCTAAAAGAGGAATGGTTCGGAGGAACAAAGGAAAAATTATTGGTTAAAATTGAAAAGGAGAAAATAGGTGCTGCCTCTTAGTCCTTTGATTATATTGAAAATATTTATGAAGAAAATCATTCTACTTTTAACCTTAATCCTTGTGGTTGCAACTTCCTTTGCCCAGCAAGAGATCACCGTGAAAGGTACGGTTATGAACGATGCCAATGACGATTTAATGGAGAATGTGAACATTGTGAACCTCAATCAAGTTATTGGCACTGTTACCAATGAAAAAGGTGAATTTGCCATTAAGGCGGCGGTCAACGATACACTTTTCTTTTCCTATTTGGGATTTAAGTCCCTTCGAGTACGCGTAACACACGACTGGATGAAGTTTGGGGAGATTAAAGTGAAAATGACGGAATTGGGAATCGCTCTTGAAGAAGTTGTAGTTCGGCCTGTTCAATTAACAGGTTACGTTGAAATTGATGCAAAATTGATTCCTGTTTACGATAATTATCGTTACAGAATTGCAGGTCTTAACACAGGCTATGAGGGCGGAAGCAATCAACCGGGAGCCGTAAGTAAAGTCTTGAGCTCTATATTTAATCCTGCGGATTTTCTTTACAACGTTTTTGGAAAACAACCCAAACAAATGAAGAAACTTAAACAAATGAAGGAAGATGACGAAATAAGAAATCTACTTCAAAGTAAATTTGACCGTGAGACGCTCATGGCGGTGCTTCAGCTAGAACGAGTTGATATAGATGAAATTCTAAACAAATGCAGCTACTCCAAAGATTTTATTCATTCTGCCAATGACCTACAAATCCTAGATGCTATCAGCAATTGCTACGAGGAATATAAGATTTTGAACAGAAAAAACAACTGATGTTTTTTTCAAAGGCAGTCTGGGTCTAATAATATAGACGTTTTGCAACTCATCTGAGCTTCTGGCAATGGCTTTTATAAATTCAATGTTATTTCACTTCAAAAACTCGGGTGGCAAATAATTCATAAGGTGATTTTTTTCTTACCTTTCCAACAAATTCAAAACCAACACCCCATGAAAAACTTCTACCTTCTATTATTTGTATTAACCGTTCAATTTTCTTTTGCACAAATTCGGTTTCAAAATATTCCCAACGGGGCTCTATATCCCGAAAGAACCGTTTCTCAAACTATCACAGCAAATATTGCCTATCAAGGTTATGATGAAGCCCTACCTTATTTTGGAGAAGGGGAGTATGAAATCTTTTTAGATAATATGAATGGGGTTTTAGACAATCCCATCATCATCCTCGACGGTTTTGATCCTGGAGATTCCAGAAGTATTGTAGACATTTATGCAGGTTTGAGTTTTGAAGGAGAGAATTTAGCGGATATTCTCCGAAACGAAGGTTTTGACATTGTTATTCTCAATGCACCTGCTTACACTACCAACGGAAAATCTATTGATGGAGGAGCAGATTACATTCAAAGGAATGCAATGGTTTTAGTCTCCCTGATTCAACAATTGAACGCTGATAAAATTGGTAATGGGGAGTTGGTAGTTCTTGGTCCAAGTATGGGAGGTCTGGTGGCACGCTATGCCCTATCATATATGGAGAATAATAGTCTCGACGCGGAAACACGTTTGTTTATTTCATTTGATGCGCCTCATCGAGGAGCAAACATTCCTATTAGCTTGCAATACCTTATAAATTATTTTGCTGAAGAAGTTGGCGATGCTACGGCTCAGCAAGTTGTTGATCAACTTTTAAATTCGCCAGCTGCCAAAGAAATGCTTGTGGACCACCTGTCTGGCCATTTACTGGCAGGCTCCACTACCCAACAAGACCCAACAAAGTTATTGCCAGAAGGAGCTCCTGGATTTAGAAATGTTTTTCAAGACGAATTGGACGCCTTGGGTTTTCCTCAGAATATTAGAAATGTAGCCATGATTAATGGAAGTGGAAACGGTTCTACAACCGGAAGTCCTGGAATGACTGTGATTGATACCAACTTACCCATTGATGGAACAACAAGTGTGGACGTTGCTTTGAAATTTACGCCGGAGGCGGGACAGACCAATAACGCTATTAATGTTACGGTTAGATTGTTTGGAATTCCAGTTAGCACCTATATAGCCGTTAGTCAGTCTCCAGCTAATACTGATGGCGTTGATAGTGCGCCAGGAGGAACAGGCAGTATTTCCGATGCTCTTGGAGATGGTGGAGGCAATGAAGTTTTAATAGATTTTATAAATGCCTTGCAACAGGATTTGTATTCTTTTATTCCTACTATGAGTTCATTAGCCATAGCTAATCCCAATTGGTTTGCCACACCCAATTTAAGCGATTCTCCTTTTGATGCGTTTTTTATTCCTTCTGAAAATGAACCTCACGGAACAATGAGTGCATTAAATATTCAATTTGCATTGGACGAAATCCGCAATGGAGCAATGGGTATTTCAGATAATCAGTCGAATTCAGGCTTCTTGTTGGCTCAGAATCCCGTCAAGAACAGTATTGAAATTGACACATTTGGAAACGCGCCAATTGAGGGTTTAGTCACAACCGTGTTTAGCATCACAGGTCAAAAATTGATGGAACAAACTTGGTCTCAACCTCAGAAAAAGTTGATTTGGAACCATAGTTTGACCAGGGGAATTTATTTTTTAAAATTGGACACTGGCGCTTCCGTACAAACAATAAAGATGGTTGTTGAATGATTATAAACTATTCAAAATAGCTTCAGGGATTTAAAGAAGGTGATTTATATTTCTTTGCCCGACGCTTTTCAATAGATATTTCAATTAATATATGCTCCAATTTTTTGTTCATTACGGACTTCATTTTTTGGTTCCTGGCCTAATTGCTTTTATTTTCTTTAGAAAATATTGGGTAAGAGCTTGGCTTATCATGATAGCCACGATATTAATCGATTTGGACCATCTTCTTGCGAATCCTATTTTTGACCCTACTCGTTGTAGTATCAACTTCCATCCGTTGCATACTTATTGGGCTTTGGGGATTTATATAGTTTTGTTGCTTTTTAAGAAGACAAGAATTATCGCAGTGGGCCTAATTTTCCACCTCTTCACGGATTTTATTGATTGTCTTTGGAAGTGAAAAAAGTAAACAGTAGCAAGTTGCAGTATTCAGTAGGTGGGGAAATATAAATCAAAAGAGAATAATTGTTTCCTTCTTTGAACTTGATTGCTGTTTCCTTAAGTCCTGTTTCCACTTTTGGACTACTGTCTATATTCTACCAGCTATCTATGGTGATAAGGTTCATTCCTAAGAATGGTGAAAGCCCTATATAATTGTTCTATAAAAAACAAACGAACCATTTGATGCGAAAAAGTCATGGAGGAAAGGGAGAGTTTTCCATCACTACGTTGGTAAATTTCATCGCTGAATCCATAAGGTCCTCCGATGACAAAAACCAAATTCTTTAAACCACTGTTCATTTTTTTCTGAAGGAATTCCGAAAAACCTTCTGAGGAATAGGTTTTCCCCTTTTCATCAAGAAGTATCAACCTATCGGAAGAAGCAATCCGTTTTAAGATTTCTTCCCCTTCTGCTTTCTTCTGAAGTGTTTGGCTTAGATTTTTAGCATTTTTTACATCTGGGATGATTTCCATTTCAAACGAAACATAAAATCCCAATCGCTTGCTATAATCATCCATTAGTGACTGTAACTGGTTATTGTCAGTTTTTCCGATGGCTAACAGGGTGATTTTCATTGTTTACATTTTAGGGGATAAAAATACGTATATATTATAGTATGGCATTTCTATTTAGGGTTTCTGGATTTAGTCAAAGTGCAATTTTTTAAACTATTTAAAGTATTTTAGCTGAAATTTTTGATTATGATTTCAAAAAAACAATTCAACAAGGAAATAGACCTCATTATTACTAATGCAATTAGGGAAGATGTAGGAGGAGGAGATCATAGTTCCTTGGCGTGTATTCCCGAAGATGCTGTAGGTACAGCCAAACTTTTGGTAAAGGACAACGGTATTCTGGCAGGAGTTGAATTTGCACGCCAAGTATTTGAATTTGTGGATCCAGGTTTGGAATTGGATATTAAAATTCAGGATGGAAGTTCAATAAAATATGGCGATGTATGTTTTTATGTTTCGGGACTTTCACAATCTATCCTGAAATCGGAAAGGCTCGTACTTAATGCTATGCAACGGATGAGTGCCATTGCTACAAAAACAAATGAGTTTGTAAAAGTATTGGAAGGCACACACACCAAAATCCTCGATACCCGTAAAACAACCCCTGGGATTCGCGCCTTGGAAAAGTGGGCTGTAAAAATTGGAGGTGGCAAAAACCATCGTTTCGCCCTTTATGATATGATCATGCTTAAGGATAATCATATTGATTTTTGTGGTGGAGTAGTAAAAGCTATTGAAAAGACTCAACGCTATTTGAAACACAATCATTTGGATCTAAAAATTATCGTTGAAGCTCGAAATTTCTCCGAAATCGAGGAGATTCTAAAAACTGACGGCGTTTACCGAATTCTGTTGGACAATTTCAACTTCGATGACACCCGAAAAGCTGTGAAAATGATTGACGGCAAATGCTTGACTGAATCCAGCGGAGGAATTACTTTGGAAACAGCGCGCTCCTATGCCGAGTGTGGTGTGGACTTTATTTCCAGCGGTGCCTTAACTCACTCAGTCAGCAATATGGACCTAAGTCTAAAAGCTGTTTAATGGATAAAGAAGAAGAGGAAGAAGTCGAAATCAATATTCCGGTAATACGGGATTTGATTCGAGTGAGCAAAAGAATAAAATTACCGGGTCTTGGCAGGTTTTCACTTTATCATTTATTGGAGATTTACGGCACAGGTATTATAAAAGGTTCCTTTTCGCCTCGGGCAAGTTCCATAGCGTATAGCTTTTTTCTGGCCCTTTTCCCGTTTTTACTTCTCTTGCTGAACCTGATACCATATATTCCAATTGATGGATTTCAGACTCGTTTTCTGATTTTTGTGGAAGCACTTTTACCGGCACAAACTACACAGTTTTTTTACCCGATTATTGCGGATATTGCGGTAAACCCACGGGGTGGTCTGCTTTCGTTTGTGTTCTTTTTGGCACTATTTTTATCATCAAATGGCGTAAATGCTATTTTTAGTGCCTTTGAATATTCATTTCACGTGAGGAGTAATCGAGGCTTTTTTAGACAATACCTTGTCGCCCTAGGGGTCGCTTTTTTTCTAGCATTGTTGTTGTTAACTTCAGTAGGAGTCATTCTTTATGGAGAGTATGTTATCAGGGATTTAAAATCCAGAGCTTACATAGACAATGATGTTTTTTGGATTTTGTTCTTTCAGTTTTTGATATTTGTGGTCATGCTTTATGTAGTTATCGCTACTTTGTATTATTTTGGAACCAAGGAAGGAAAAGTGTCAAAGTTTTTTTCAATCGGAGCCGTTGTAACCACTGTGCTTTTTCTATTGACCACCTATTTTTTTGGAGTGTATATTAATAATTTTTCAAATTACAATGAGTTATATGGATCCATTGGTGCTCTTTTGATTTTGATGTTATATATTTGGATAAATTCAAACTTGTTGTTGCTTGGATTTGAATTGAATATTTCCATACAGCGACTGCGAGACAAAATGATAATATAAAAAAAATTGTTTAAACCAAATAATGCCATTATTTATTACCCTTAAAACCTAACTGAAGACGGAATTACAGAACCATCCATCTTCCTTTTTAAACTAAAAAAACACTGATATGAAAAAAACAATTTTAACTTTTGCGCTGATTATTTGCGCAGTCCTAGCTGGAACGGCGCAGGATGTTGTCGGAAAATGGAAAACTATCGATGATGAGACTGGAGAACCAAAATCGGTTGTTGAAATTTACAAACAGAATGGAAAAATCTATGGAAAAGTGATCGAAATCGTCGATCCTACAAAACAAAATGC
>JBLWTS010000017.1:0-40526 GCA_048270045.1 Aequorivita sp. | reverse complement strand
TAGACACTTTCCCACCGTTATCTTCAATCAATTTCTTTAGTTCGTCACGCGAAACTTTTGTGAAGACGCCGGAGACAACAAAGGTGTTTCCTTTTAAAGCATCGGTTTGATTTGCGAGCTTATCTGCTGATATTTCCAACTGAACCCCATACATCTTCAACCGTTCAATAATAGCAATATTCTCTTCGGAAGCAAAAAAGGATACCACACTTTGGGCGATGCGTTCCCCTATTTCATCCACAGTTATCAATTCTTCTTCGGAAGCGTTCCTTAGGGAATCAATGGTCTTGTAATGTTTCGCCAATTTCTTCGCCACCGTCTCGCCAACAAACCGAATCCCCAAACCAAAAAGGACTCTTTCAAAAGGGATTTGCTTGGAAGCCTCGATTCCATTTATGATGTTCTCGGCACTTTTTTGCGCCATTCGCTCTAAAGGAATTATCTGTTCTTCTTTTAAAAGGTACAAGTCGGCATAATTGTTTATCAAGCCGTGGTTAACCAACAGTGTAACCGTTTCACCTCCCAAGCCTTCAATATCCATCGCCTTTCGTGAAATGAAATGCTGAATCCTGCCCATTATCTGTGGCGGACAGCCATCTACATTTGGGCAATAATGTTGGGCTTCGCCTTCGGCGCGAACCAAGGGCGTACTGCATTCGGGGCATTCGGTTATGTAGGTGGTGGGTAACGAATTGGGATCGCGTTGCGTGAAATCTACTCCAATTATCTTCGGAATAATCTCCCCTCCTTTTTCGACAAAAACCGTGTCCCCTTCACGGATATCCAGCTTTTCAATCTGATCTGCATTGTGGAGTGATGCCCTTTTTACGATGGTTCCAGCCAATTCTACGGGCTCTAAGTTTGCCACGGGTGTAATCGCCCCTGTTCTGCCCACTTGATAGGTTATTTGGTTCAGCATCGTTGAAACCTGTTCGGCCTTGAATTTATAGGCCATTGCCCAACGAGGAGATTTGGCGGTATAACCGAGTTCTTCCTGCTGCTGCAGGTTGTTTACCTTTACCACTACACCATCGGTTTCGTAGGGAAGTTCGTGTCTATGCACATCCCAATAGTTCACGAATTCCAACACCTCATCTAAGTTCTTGGCGAGTTTTGCGGCTTCAGGAACCTTAAAACCCCAATGTCGCGCTTTTTCGAGACTTTCAAATTGAGTCTTTATCGGCAACCTTTCGCCTTGGATATTATAGAGCAAGCAATCTAACGGTCGTCTGGCAACCTCGGCACTGTCTTGTAATTTTAAACTGCCCGAGGCTGTATTTCTAGGATTTCGGTAAGGCTCCTCGCCCAGCTCTATCCTTTCGGCATTCATCCTTGCGAAACCTTCAAACGGCAATACAATTTCGCCACGAATGTCAAAAAGCGGTGGATAATCTCCCTTCAACTTTAATGGCACGGAGCGGATAGTTTTTACGTTGGCAGTAACATCATCGCCCTGAAAGCCATCGCCACGGGTAACGGCTTTTTTCAACTTCCCGCCTTCGTAAGTCAAACTTATTGAAGCGCCATCGTATTTGAGTTCGCAGGTGAATTCAACTACCCCATCCACCATTTTCTCAATGCGTTTTTCCCAGTCTTCCAGGTCTTCTTTGGAATAAGAATTCTCCAAGGAATACATTCTGAAAGTATGGGGAACGGTCTCAAAATTCTTTGTGATTTCACCACCCACCCGAAGTGTTGGGGAATTTGCATCGTAAAACTCTGGATGCGCCTTTTCCAACTCTTGAAGTTGCTTCAGCTTTTGGTCAAAATCAAAGTCTGAAATTGTGGGATTATCCAGCACATAATAGTTGTAGTTGTGATCGCTGAGCTCGTTGCGAAGGGAAGTGATTTGTTGTTCGATGTTCATAAAAACAAAGATAAAATTTTAAACCTGTTTGATTTTGAAAATCTGAGAGGTTTTTTGACCAATATAGGAATGGTTTTTTCAAATGGCTGGGTTTCCTTAAGCTAGCATTAGAGTCTCGCTCATTAAGGGTATGCTACTTGGCATACGGTTTTGAAGGACACGGATCTCGCTCGTGACGGTTTTACTGGCTTACGGCTGTGAAGGATACGGGCGGGACGCAGGCGCTAGCGGGGGCAATGTCAATTCTTTCCAGCCTCAACTTCCCCCCAACCCATCCCCCAAATATAAGCCAATCCAAATCACCATCTTTACGGAAACCTGTAAAAACCAATATTCTATTCAAAAAAACATCAATTACCAGCAGCATCCATAAAAAACCCTCTCCACTTTCGCACAAACTCCTTCTTCACCGAGCAACTTTTCCTCCCTCTTTGTTCGAGATAGGTTCGATATTCCTTCGAGATTCCTTCGAGAAAACAGCGATTTTACGAAGGAATCTCGAACAATCCCCGAAGGATCCTCGAAGGAATACAGAGGCAACCTTGCGCAGTTAATGGAAAAAATGGGCTGAACCCTTGCTTTTGAACGAGTTACGTTTTAAATTGCATTCTCCTTTGTAACTTCTAAAATCTAGACCGTTATGGCAACACAAGCAAGTAATATTTTTGGTTCTTTTTCAGGGAAAGTAGGGCAGGTTGTAGGTACTTCTTGGCGCGGGATGGCGGTATTGCGAATGGCTCCACAAAAATCGAACAAAAAGCCTTCTCCCGCACAGGTGTTGCAACGCGCCAAATTTAGTGCGGCTATGGGGTTTCTCAATCCTATAAAACCTTTTCTTGCAGAGCGTTTTGGGAAAATGGAAGGTACAAAAGCCCCGTTTGATTTGGCACTCTCTTATCATTTGCGAGAAGCCATACAAGTGGATGGTGACGACTTGCAAATTATATACCCTAAAGTGTGCATCAGCAAGGGACACCTTAGAGGCGTTGAAGGTGCATCGGTTGTTGTGGAGGATGAAAACCAGCTCACGATGCAATGGACGGATAACAGCGCGCAAAGCTTCGCCAACTCGGACGATTTGCTAACCGTTGTTTTATACGTACCCAACAGTAGTGAATTTTACTTCTTTGAGAATATTGCGCAGCGTCAGGACGGTAGTGTACAATGCTTCCTTCCCGAAAAAGCGGTGGGCGTAACGGTTTATTGCTGGGCTACCTTTATAACATTTTCGGGAGATTGGGCGGCGACAAGTTGTTATATCACGATATAGCAATGTATAAATGTGGATTAGGAAGCAGAGAAGTACTGTTATGTAATTTACAAAATCCTATGAAAATTCGACTTTAGACAATTGTTGTCATTTAAAAAAGCGTTATCGTTTGGGGCTGTTCATTTTCTTTTAAAGACCTTATCAATAAGCTTTCACAGGTATTAATAAACGTTTCCAAATTATTCAATACGTAGACCTACGTATTGAATATTGCTGTTGATTGAAATAATTTAGCGTAATAATATACATCAAATCCAAACCCATGAAAAATCCACTATTTTTTCTAATTGGCGTTCTTATAGCTACGTTTTCGTGGCAAGGATTAGCCCAGACCTACTGCACCTCAGAAGCTAATAACACTAGCACTGAATACATTACAAACATTACTTATGCGGGTATAAACAATACCACCACAACACATACGGGGTATAATGACTTTACGAATAAGATTGCGACTGTAGAAGCAGGTGGCACAAATCCATTGTCGGTCGGTATACAAGTTGATGGAAATGAATATATCTATGCATTTTTTGATTGGAATCAAAACGGGATTTTAAATGATGTTGGAGAGGTTTTTACAGTAGCTACCTCTACTTATAGTAACGGGCCACATACGATGCCCATTGCTGTGCCTGGAAATGCCCTTTCCGGAAATACTCGGATGCGTGTTATAATGATATATGACGAACCCATTCCAAATCCTTGCGGAATCTTTAATTACGGGGAAGTAGAGGATTATACGGTCAACGTTACAATTCCAAGCTGTCTGGCACCTTTAAATTTAGCAACTACTGCGATTACTACGAATACTGCTGATATAATCTGGACAGAAAACGGTACTGCTACTGAGTGGAAGGTTGTTTATGGAATTTCAGGTTTTGATCCCCTAACCGAAGGCGCAACTATTACCGACAGCGATGGTTCTCCAGGAATTACACTTTCTGGACTTGCCCACAGTAGCAATTATAGCTTTTATGTAAAAGCCATTTGCGATTTGGGAGATGAAAGTCCCCTGGTTGGTCCAACTGCGTTTTCTACCCAATGTTCATTAGCAATTGCACCATGGAGTGAAAACTTTGATAGTGGGACTCGGGGAACTATTTTAACAAATAGTTTTAACTGTTGGAATCAAGAATATGAAACTACGCCTTCCTTAGACTGGAGGTTAGTTGATAGCAATGAAAATGGAAGTATAATGCCCAGAAGTGGTTCATTAATGGCGGAATTGAGAAGTGAGGGATATGGAGAAACAACCAAGTTAGTTACTCCTGCCTTAGATTTAACAGCTCTTAATGCCCCACAACTCACATTTTTCTTTGCAAATATGAACTGGGGCAGTTTTCCAGACGAACTTAGGGTGTATTACAAAAGAAGTGCTTCAGATTTAAATTGGACACTTATTCCTGATGCCGAATACACCACAGAATATACAAATTGGGAGGAAATAATATTGCTCCTTCCCAACGCTATAGGTGCTACAGATTATGTTATTGCCTTTGAAGGTACTGCCAACTATAATCCTGGTATTAACCTGGATAATATCTCAGTGGAAGAAGTTCCCTCATGTCTCAGACCCTCAGCCCTAGCCGTTAATGAAATAAGCCATAACGCCGCTGAGGTTTCTTGGACTCCAGAAGGTGTAGGAACTTCGTGGATTGTTTCTTGGGGAGCTCCAGGATATGATCCTGAGGTTGGTAACATAGGCACCGATATTTCTGCTGTTGATACCTATCAAATAACCGGGTTAGATTCCGAAACCGATTATGACGTATATATTAAAACGGATTGTAGTGGTGGCGACTTAAGTAGTTGGAGAGGCCCAGTAAGTTTTAAAACACTTTGTGTCCCTATGGATTATATGTATGAAAATTTTGATTCGTCTGCTACGGGAGAAATCATCCCCGATTGTTGGGATAGCATCGTCCCAAGTGATCCTGGCGTCCAATATATAGATGATTATATTCCTGCATCAGCACCTAACCATATTTTGCTTTACACAGAAGTATTTCAAAACCCTATAATGCTGGTGCTACCAGTTTTCAACAATCTCACTGACGGCACCCACTGGTTGCGATTTAAGGCAAAATATATGGGATCAACCCCACCATCAGCAGTGCTTTCGGTAGGTTATGTTACCGATGCTAATGATTACGCAAGCTTTATTCTAATAGAAGATATAAATATTACAGAGGGGAGTTATTCCCCTTCATCAGAACGAACGGTAATAGTGCCCAATACTGTACCCGCTAACGCAAGATTAGCAATTAAAGGCGGTGCTGATAATATCAAGTATTTTTTTGATGACGTTTATTGGGAGCCCATTCCAACCTGTTTAAAACCAAAAGATTTAGTAGCCACTGGAAAAACACAAAACACTGTTGATATTGCGTGGACAGAAGGAGCTTCAGAAACAGACTGGAATATTTCATGGGGAGCTCCTGGTTATACCCCTAGTGGTGGAGATGAATTAGGAACGGGTTCAACAACAAACAAATTTTATCAACTTACAGGATTAGACCCAAACACAAGTTATGATATCTATGTAAGGTCATTTTGTGGCATCGGTAATGAAAGTTTATGGTTCGGTCCATTATCACTTAGAACCAATTGTGGAAACAATGCTGCAACAATTCCTTTTCTAGAAAGTTTTGAAACTGGGTTTGAAAATCAAGCAACCATTGATGGATGTTGGTCGCAAGAATCATTTGCAGGCCCTGAAGTATGGGTAGCAAATTCAGTACCAGATTTTAACCGCGCTCCCCGTACAGGAAATTTCAATGCTACATTATTCCAAAACAATTCCGACTGGTTGTTTTACCCAGTACAACTAGAAGCTGGGATAAATTACGAACTAAAGTTTTACGCCCGTCAGTATAATACAACAGGAGGAACCATTGAAGCTGCTTTTGGAACTTCGGATAATGCAGCGGCTATGACCACTTCAATTATATCACCTAGTTTGGTGCTTAACAATGACTATCAAGTATTTTCTGGCATCTTCTTACCCGTAACGGCTGGTACTTATTATTTTGGGATTAAAGCAACTTTAGACTACAATCCTCAATATATTTCCATTGATGACATAAGTGTTGATGTATACCAACCCAGTTCAGATTACTTTGTAACTACCTGGACGACGACAACACCCAATGAAAGTATTACCATTCCTACGCGTTCATTCCCATCTTATTCCTATTCTGTAGATTGGGAAAACAATGGAGTATGGGAGTCTGGGTTCACTAGAAATGCTACACATACGTATGCAACACCCGGCACCTACACGGTTGCAATTCGAGGAGATTTTCCGAGTATATATTTTAACAATGCTGGAGATAAAAATAAAATTAAATCCATAGAGCAATGGGGAACTAACCCTTGGCAAAACATGGGCAAATCATTTAGAGGTTGTTCCAACTTAGTTAACAACGCCACAGACAATCCAGATCTCGTTAGCGTTAGGAGTATGAATTACATGTTTGAAGGTGCTTCTGCATTCAACGGTGACTTAAATTCTTGGAACGTTAGTAATATTAAGGCTATGAACAATGTGTTTAATGGTGCTTCTACTTTTAACGGAGACATTAGTAGTTGGAATGTGAGCAATGTAACGGGAATGTCACAAATGTTTATGTATGCTTCTGCGTTTAACGAGGACATTGGGAGCTGGGATGTTCATCATGTTGAGAATATGTCCGGAATGTTTGATGGGGCTTTGGCTTTCAACCAAGATATTAGTGACTGGAATGTTAGTAACGTAGAATACATGAACTATATGTTCCATTTAGCTTCGGATTTTAACCAAGATATAAGCAGTTGGGCCGTTCGCAACGTTAACAGCATGAACTCGATGTTTCAAGACGCTAGTTCATTTAACCAGAATCTTGGCACTTGGAATGTGAGCAACGTAGTCTATATGGACGATATGTTTAATGGAGTTACCCTTTCAATGGCAAATTATGATGCCCTTCTAAATGGTTGGAACACCCTCCCCTTGCAAAATGGGGTAGTCTTTAGTGGTGGTAATAGCCAATATTGTTCAGGAACAGATGCTCGAGAAAATATGATTAACACTTATGGATGGACTATTACCGACGGTGGGCAAAATTGTTTTGATACGTGTGGAAATACAACCACTTACACCACTGCTGGAGGTTGGAGCAACGGCGATCCAGACAACAGCAAAAAAGCTGTGTTCGCTGATGATTACAACACCTCTCTGGGCAATATAGAAGCCTGTGGTATTGAAATAATTTCTGGAGTTGTTGTAACGGTATCGGAAGGCACCACTATAAAAGCAGAAAACAACATTGTTATCAATGGGGACTTAATTTTCTTGAGCAGTGCTACTGGAAATGGCGAATTGGCATCAATGGGGCTAACTTCAACCATTATTGGTAACGCAACGGTACAGCGCTATATGAAAAACAGACGATCATATAGAATGGTGAGTAGCGCTGTAACTACTTCTTCCTCTATTCACAACAATTGGCAAGAAGGTGCTACGAGCAATATTGACAATCCGAATGCTGGTTTTGGTACGCATATTACAGGTACCACCACGGACCAAACAAATGGTTTAGACGGTACTCTCACGGGGAATCCTTCTATGTTTACCGTGAATATTGCTACCCAGATGTTTGAGGCAATTGGCAACACCGATGTCAATACGTTGACTGCGGGTGAAGCTTATTTATTGTTTGTTCGTGGCGACAGGAGTCTTGACTTAACTAATCCGACAGATAATTTGTCTAGTGCCACAGTGCTACGTGCAACAGGTTCATTAGCTACAGGCACAAACACCCAAAACTTTGCTACTGATGAGATAGGGAATATTGTAATGTTTGGAAATCCATATCAGAGTGCAGTGAATATAAATACCGTGTTGGCTGGTTCAACCAACCTGAACACTGGTCAATACTATGTATATGACTCAGCTCTTGGAGATTATGGCGCTTATGTAACTGTGCTCCTACCGGGAGGAACTAACACCTCAGGATCGGATGCCAACCAATATTTGCAGCCAGGTCAAGGCGGGCAGGTTGCTACTCTTGCTGCTGGCGGATCGTCCATAGTATTTAATGAAAGTGATAAGGCTCCTGGTAACTTTACTTCTACCAATCGGCCATTGATAGAGAATGATATGTTGACCGTACAATTATTTACTACTGAAAACTTCAACAACGGAGGACCTGTACACGATAGTTTCGGAATTGTGTTTGCTGAGGGGAATAATAATGAAATCACTCCCGCAGATGCTGTGAAGCCGTTTAACTTCTATGAGAATATGGGTATCGACAACAACGGAACCTACTTAAGCTTGGAGCAACGAGCCATACCACAGGCTGGCGAAGTTTATACTATGTACACCACCGGTTACAAGCAATCTGAATATACTTTAAAAGTTATTGTGGATGGTTTGGATGCTAGCATTCTTTATCTGCAGGATAACTTTACAGGAACAAGCACCCAGTTGGAAGCCGGAGATAATAGCTATGGTTTTAGTGTTGACGTCAACAATCCGTTGAGCAAAGCTACTGGTCGTTTCTCTATTCGTACCGAAGAACGTTTGGGAGTGAATGACAACGGTCTATTAGCAGGCATCCGCCTCTACCCTAACCCGCTAAATGCAGACACGTTCTATATCAACGCGCCCAGATTAAATGGCGAACAATTGCAGGTAACTATCAACGACCTCAGCGGAAGAAGGATATTTGAACAAAACTTGGAGTGCCAAGCCAATACGGTAACGGTTCAAGTAGGCCACAAAATAGCTTCTGGTGTTTACCTTGTAACCCTTAAACACGGTGGGGAAGCCCATACGTATCGTTTGATAAAAGAATAAGGAACCGGAAAAAACTACAGAGATATGAAAACTAAATCAGATACTATGAAAATTGAAAACAGAACCACTGGCAAGAAAGTTAAACTACTGCTTACCGCTCTCTTTCTCGCGGGTAGCCTGACCGCCAATGCGCAGCTTGATCTTCCTGGAGGTGGAGGTGCAAACATTCCCGATGCTCCCATTGATGGCTTCTTAGCCATTGGCCTTATCGCCGGTGCTTGCATCGGGCTGCGCAAGCGGATAAAGGGACTGAAGGACTAAACCTCCAAGCATTCCGAGCATTGGAAAATGCTTAAAACCATTTGATAAGTAGCCGTCTCATAAATCTGAAATGAAACGGCTACTTTTTTTGTCCAGTATGATACCAAAAACAGACATAAGATAATACCAAAATAGTCACATTATGATACCAAAACGGTCATAAGATAGTACCATTAAGCTAACCGTTGATAACTTGGAAGCCACCTTCCTTTATCTTGATGAAAACTTTACCAGTACAACCACCCGTTTGGTCACTGGAGTAAATAGTTACAGTTTCACTGTTGATGCCGAAAATGCCTTAAGCAAAGCCACCGACCGTTTCTCCATCCGTACGGAAGAACGCCTAGGAGTTGACGACAATAATTTACTATCAGGCATCCGCCTCTACCCTAACCCTTTGAATGCGGATACTTTCTATATCAATGCGTCACGATTAAATGGTGAGCAGTTGGTGGTGAGTATCAGCGATCTAAGTGGAAGAAGAATATTCAACCAAACTTTGGAATGCCAAGCTAGTACAGTAACGGTGCCAATGGGAGAAACTATTTCTTCAGGTGTTTATATGGTAACATTGAAACATGGTGGAGAATCTATCACATATAGATTGATAAAAAAGTAATTACTTTAAGCTATCTAGTAAATACACGCTTATTTAAAAATCGGCTCCAATTTGGGGCCGCTCTTGTTTTTTAAGGGAAAGTAGACATTCAGGAGCGGAAATTCCCTTTTTAATCACTACAAAAACATGTTACTGGTGTTAAATAGTTTTAAAATCCTTATTTTGGCTTCCGAAAATGCACTATAATGAGGTCACTAATAACCGTTTTTCTAATGCTCTCTTACGGTGTCATTGGTGCACAAAGCCCAGCGCTGCAAAAACGTGTAAATGAATTAAAAACACAAATAAACGCTGAAAACAACAAAGCATCTAAACTAAAGTTACTGGATAGTTTAACTAGTATTATTCAGAACAAAACAGATTTTGAGTTTGATTCTGTAGCGCGTATAACCATTGATTTTGCATTAAAACTAGACTCATTTAACTTAGCTGCTCGTCGTGCCTCAAACTTAATTTATTTTCACAATAATATTTTAGGGCAGCCCGAAGTAGGAATTGAAGTTTACAATAAATACTTCGACAGGGTAAAAAACAATATCTCCAACAGAAGATTAGCCAGTCTTTATATTGATTCCGGTGATAGTTTTTATTATCTAAAACAAGTTGACTCTGCTTTGGCTCAATACGATAAAGCTAAAGAATACGGTAAGAAATCAGGTAACGAACGCGTTATGGCTTTTGCCATTTTATACAAAGGATATATCTATTCGGATGGAGGAGATTTCATAGATGCATCTCAATCATTTCAGGAAGCTTCCGAAATATTTAATGAGGTTAATGACACATTTAATATTATTGCTACAAAAAATGCACTGGCTATTTTATACAGTGCCAATGGTTTTATATCCGAAGCGCAAGAAGAACGAAAAGAAGCCATTACCCTTGCTGAAAAAACAAATAGCTATGGGCAGCTCAGTTCGCTCTATGCAAATGAAGCTACTGACAATAGAAAACTGGGGTTAGAAAAAAAACGCATAACCTACCTACTCAAAGCACAAGAGGCAAACAAAAAATCAGAGTATTTTGAAAATTTTAATCCCATTCTACTTTCGGAACTCATAAAGGCATACGCAGAAAATGACAGTATTGAAAAAGCGAGATTTTATTTACGTGAATTAGAAAAAAAACCGCAAAATACCACGGGTGTTTACGAATCCAATTATTATAACGCGATAACGAAACTAGCTTTCGCAGAACAGAATTATATTAAAGCACGACAATTAGGAATCAAACAACTAGAGATTCTATCGAGCTCAAACAAAATCCTCGAAATCAAGGATGCAGAAGAATTTTTGTCGAAGGTTTATGAAAAGCTCAACAAACCCGCCTTGGCTTATGCGCATTACAAGGCTTATAATAAAATAAAAGACTCAATTCAATCTGTTCAAAAAACCAAGACTCTCGCTTATTATCAAACACTTTATGAAACTGCCAAACGCGATAATAAAATAAAAGAACAGGACATCAAAATTGTACTGCTTAATGAACATAACAAACGGAGGACATTATTATTATGGAGCCTTGTTTTTATACTAATAGGTGTGTTTGCTGTTATATATTTATGGCGTTCTCGGAAGTTTTCAAGAAACAAAGCACATTTACAAAAAGTGTTTGCCCAGGATTTAATCAGAAATATTGAAGAGGAACGCAAACGCATATCAAGTGAGCTTCACGATAGCATTGGACAAAATTTATTGCTTATAAAAAACGAGGTTCTATCGGATTCAGAAAAAATACGAAATACTGTTTTAATTGACAATACAATAGATGAGGTTAGAAACATTTCACAGCGACTTCATCCCTTTCGATTTGAAAAACTTGGTTTAATAGATTCTATTAAAGATACGATAGATACTTTTCAGAAAAACTCTGAGATTTTCTATTCCGAAGAAATTGATGTAGAAAACCTTTCTATTTCTAAAGACAAAGAAATCTTTGTGTATCGGATGATTCAGGAAAGCTTGAACAACGTTGAAAAACACTCACAGGCAAAGGCATGTATGGTTTCGGTTGAAGAAAAGTCTGATGCAATCATCTTTCAAATAAAGGACAATGGTGTGGGTTTTGATGTTTCGGAAAACAGTGAATCCCTTACTAGCCTCGGCATGAAAACACTGAAGGAACGTGCACAAATTATCAATGGGTCACTAAATATTGTTTCGGAAAAAGGAAAAGGCACCACAGTTCAAATTATAGTTCCAAAAAGCTAAACTATGCCAATAACTATTATTTTAGCAGATGACCATCCGTTACTCTTAAACGGAACAAAAGAGTTTTTAGAAAAAAAGCTTTATCACGTTATTGATACAGCTTTTGATGGCAATGTGGCTTATAACAAAATAGTTGCGCAATTACCCAATATCGCGATTTTGGATTTTGATATGCCCATATTGAACGGATTAGAAGTTGCACAAGAAATACATAAGCATAATCTTTCTGTTAAGGTCATAATTTTAACCTTACACAAACAAGAATCGATTTTAAAGGAAGTTGGAAATACCATTCACGGCTACATTACAAAAGATAGCACAATGGACGAATTGGAGGAATGTATCACTACCTTAAACAATGGCGGTACGTACATAGGCAAGAAACTAAAAAATACAATTCAGTTTGATTCAAGTAGTAATTCCAACATTGAGAAGCTCTCGGCCACAGAACTTAAAATATTGAAAAATCTAAATGACAACCTCAGCAGCAGTCAAATAGCAGAATCTTTATTTATATCGAAGCGCACGGTTGAAAAACATCGAAGCAATATTATTAAAAAACTAGAGATAGACACCACACAGCAAAATGCGCTCTTTATGTGGCTAAAACAGCACCCAAATATCTTCAATACGTAATCCTACAGGTTGATTTTTAATGAAATAGAAACTATTGGTGAGTTAAAATACACCGCGCCTCAAAATAAGGCTTCTACAAATTACTATAAACCATTTTTTTAACCTTTCACCCTTCAAGCAGCAAGTGCTTCAATATATTTTATCAAAAAATGCCGCCCAACCTGTGTAAGTAAATTTCAAGAAAATAAAATCTAAATTTCAAACCTCAATAAGGCACACGAATTTATTACTAGTCTAAATTCAGATGTATTAAAAAATATCTATCCGACAGTTTTGGGTAGCATAGTGTTTTATTTGTGTTTCAGGCGGGGAGCAATCTCCTTGAAATTCCTCAAAAAGCGATACCAGGTTTCTTCCATATATATTGGGGTTGGCTTTGAAAATCCCCTCGGACTTTCGTTTCCACAAAAAGAAACATTTTTTTGAACACTACGTAGACCTACGTATTGATCCTGAATGAAAAGGGTCTTAGCTTTGGACTATTAACTTGCTATATCTGGACAAAAAAATTAAGAGATACCATCCCCATAGTTATCGGATCCGAAAAAATGAGAACGATGCAAGTGTTCTAGGAAATCAATCAAAGTAGAAAAGTAAATACGGTTTATTAAATATAGAAGTTAATAATTGCTTCTGAAAAAGGAAGAATTAAGAATTTTGGTTAGTAATTTTAATTGGGTGGAGAAAAGAACCTTTGAGGGGTTCTTTTCTTTTTTAATGTTGTACGAGTGCATTTGTAGAAGGTTTGGTCTATTCGTTTTTTAAACAGTATACAGATGGCGAATCATAAGATTTAAGGAGTTATCCCAATTCCCGTCATTTATTGAAACCACCATCTTTACTCCCATGTAAAGCCATCTGAGGAAGCGTGGGATACGTGCCGTGTCCTCATGAGAAGCCTTCCGTTGATCGATGGAAGGTTTGTTATTTTTATACCAGTAGTGACCGTGAGTTTGATGTGATTAAAAATTAAAATCCGTAATCCTAAACCACTAATGTTCCAATAAACTTATTCTAAAAGCAATAAACCATAAGTTTTTAATTATTTTTGACATATTGTTAGACACCTTATATCTTCAAATTCAGAATTCTACGTCCTATGAAAAAGATTAACCTTATAACAACAAAACTTTTAGCATTAAACCTTATGTTATTCGGTTTATTCGCATTTGCCCAAACTCCGAGCCAATTGCAAAAGATTACTGCTTCGTACAATAAGACCTATTTACAAGACCTTGCAGCTCAATCCTTAGATCGATCTACTGCTGAAAAGAACCACGCCATTCAATTTGCAACCGCAAGGAACATCCCAATTTCCTTCACTACTAAAGAGGGGGATTATGCCGAATTGCAAAAGGTCTTGCCCGATGGTACGTTGATTTATTACCTGACAAATAATGCAGATGCGGCAATATCAACTCGTGTGAACCACCTTAATATTGGTGGTTCAACTGGTTATAATCTGGATGGTCAAAATATGACCGCTTATGTTTGGGACG
Source organism: Aequorivita sp. (assembly GCA_048270045.1). Lineage (GTDB taxonomy): Bacteria > Bacteroidota > Bacteroidia > Flavobacteriales > Flavobacteriaceae > Aequorivita. The sequence goes on along the minus strand of JBLWTS010000017.1, from coordinate 26,322 downwards.
GGGGTCACCCACGCGTTACTCATCAAGAGTACGACGGACCTGGTGGAAATAATCGCGTCTCAGTCATGGATATTGCGGGTGAAGGAGGTTTAGATTTGCATTATCACGCAGCTCATGTGGTTGGTACTATTGCTGACTCAGGTGTCATTCCCCAAGCCAAGGGCATGGCTCCTCAATCAAAAGTAAAAGCTTATAAATGGAATAGTGATTTGAGTGAAGCAACCACAGCAGCAGCAAATGGAATGTTGTTGTCTAATCACTCCTATGGTTTTTTGATTTCGGAAGTACCCCAACAGTGGTTTGGTGCGTATCAGATTGATGCCTATGAATGGGACGACCTGATGTTTAGTGCGCCATATTACCTAATGGTGAAATCTGCTGGGAACGATGGAACGAACAACACTTCGAACGCCTCACCATTAGCTCCAGGTTACGACAAGTTGAGTGGGCCGAGTACCGCGAAAAATAATTTGGTGATCGCCAATGCCAATGACGCTGTAGTGGATAATGACGGCAACCTTATTTCTGTCAATATTTCGGCTACAAGTAGCCAAGGCCCCACTGATGATCTTCGGATTAAGCCAGATATTGCAGGTAATGGTGTGGGACTTTATTCTTCTGGTGAAACTTCAAATACTAAATACAATATTCTCAGTGGTACTTCAATGGCGGCTCCTAATGTTACAGGATCTCTATTGCTTATACAACAACACTTCAATAACGAAAAAGGAAGCTTTATGCGTGCCGCAACTTTAAAAGGTTTGGCTTTGCATACAGCAGACGATGCAGGACCAATAGGGCCTGATGCAGTTTGGGGTTGGGGACTTTTGAACGCTAAAAAAGCAGCCGATGCAATAACCTTAAGTGGCTCGGGCCCGATTATAGAAGAACTAGTGATAGCTCAAGGACAAACCATAACCTATACTGTGGATTCTGACGGAGTAAATGATTTGATGGCATCCATATCTTGGACCGATAGGGCTGGGGCGATTAACTATGACACAAATTCGCCGACCGCGGCATTGGTGAATGACCTAGATATAAGAGTCCAAAAAGCAGGTGATACTTATTATCCTTGGAGACTTACCTCTGCAACTTCAAACAGTAACGGGGGCGATAATACCAAAGATCCCTTCGAGCGCGTAGATATTGCCAATGCTTCGGGCACCTATACTATTACAATCACTCATAAAGGAACACTCGTGGGAAGCAGTCAAGATTTTAGTTTAATTGTGACGGGTGTGGAAATAACCTGTGCAACCGCTTCCGTTCCTCAAAATATTAATATTTATAGTACAACAGGAACTACTGCTTCTGTTTCTTGGCGGATAATTCCTGGAGCAGAATATGATTTGCGCTATCGAAAAGATGGAACATACGGTTGGATTGAAGTTTCCGATTTAACAGATCCTACGTATCAAATTACAGAGCTCACTCCCGAAACAAATTATGAACTTCAGGTGCGGAGTAAATGTCCTGCGGGAGCCATTTCCGACTATTCGGCGACGGTTGACTTTTCCACCACAACCCTTACCTATTGTGAGTCAGGCTCACAAGATACTGGTGGATTATTATATCTCAGCAATGTAAAAGTGAATACGATTAATAATACTTCCGCGGCAGCAAATTATACTGATTTCACTGCACTGAGTACTGACCTAATGGCTGGACAGACATATACAATTAATGTTACTTCTTCGTCTCCGCCGCCTTACAATAATGTCAATTCGTATTTTGCAGTTTATATAGATTATAATCAAAATGAGCGTTTTGATGATGCAGGAGAGCAAGTATTCATAGCATTTGGTTATAGTGATAATGTAGTCTCAGGTAGCTTTACCGTTCCAAATGATATTGATCCATCATCAACGGTCATGCGTATTTCTATGTCAAATACCGATACACCAGATTCGTGTGAATCCTTTACTTATGGAGAGGTAGAAGATTATACGATTAACCTCAACATACCGCATACTGATTTTGTTTATGAAAATGAAGTGTGGACACCGAGTAATCCAACAGGAATAAGCACAAGTGTAGATAATATTCACATTATAAATGGCACTGCTTTATTTTCAACTAATATTTCTGCTAACAACTTGAATATTAATGCCGGAGCTACCTTGAATGTGGAAAAAGTATTGACTGTTGCTGGTGATATTACCAATGATGGAAATCTCGTATTTGTGAGCAGTGCGACCAGCAATGGTGAACTCGCCTCGGTGTCGGGAACTTCAATCATTTCAGGGGGTGCAACTGTACAGCGCTATATGCAAAACAAGCGTTCGTATCGAATGATAAGTAGTGCAGTAACGACAACCTCGTCTATACACGATAACTGGCAGGAAGGTGCGTCCAGCAATACGAATAATCCACATCCTGGCTTTGGAACGCATATAACGGGAACAACTGCCGACCAAACAAACGGTTTCGATGGGACTTTTACGGGCAATCCTTCTATGTTTACAGTAAACGTCGGAAGCCAACATTTTGAGGCAATTGCAAATACCGATGTCAACACTCTTACAGCAGGTAATCCTTATTTGCTTTTCGTGCGAGGAAACAGAGCAACAGACCTCAGCGATAATGATGCCTCCAGCCCAACGGTACTCCGGGCTACGGGCTCCTTATTTACGGGCCCCTACACACAAAATTTTGAAACCACAACCCTTGGAGACTTTGCAATGTTTGGAAACCCATACCAAAGTGCCGTGGATATAAACAGTGTGTTTGCGAACTCCATAAATGTGAAATCGAACATTTATTATGTGTACGACCCAAGTCTTGGAGACAACGGAGCTTATGTAACAGTACTCCTTCCAGAGGGAACCAATACATCTAGTTCTAGTGCCAATGAATATTTACAGCCTGGCCAAGGAGCACAATTTGCGACCCTTGCCGCTGGTGCATCGGCAGTACTTTTTAATGAAAGTGACAAGGCCCCAGGAGAGTTTACGGCAACCAGCCGGCCACATTCTGGAAACGATATGCTAACCGTAAAACTTTACACTACGGAAAACTTCAACAATGGAGGTTCAGTTCACGATAGCTTCGGAATTTTATTTGCTGAGGGAAACGATAATGGGATTAATAAAGAAGATGCCAAGAAGCCGATGAACTTCTATGAAAATTTAGGTATCGATCACGATGGAACTTATTTGAGTTTGGAGCAACGGGAAATGCCACAAACAGGTGACACATATCCACTTTATAGCAGTGGTTACAAGCATTCAGAATACACTTTAAAGTTGACTATTGATGGATTGGAAAGCACTTCACTTTATCTTGAAGACCGTTTTACAGGAATAAGCACTCCTTTAGAAGCTGGAGATAACTTCTACGGTTTTAAGGTTGATGCCAACAATACCCTGAGTCTTGCTACTGATCGTTTCTCTATAAGAACAGAAGAAAGACTGGGAGTGAACGACCATGGTCTGCTTGCAGAAATCCGCCTCTACCCTAACCCATTAAAAGGAGATACCTTTTTTATCGATTCAACAAGATTAAATGGCAAACAACTACAAGTAACTATCAACGACCTTAGCGGAAGAAGGATATTTGAGCAAAATCTAGAATGTAACGCCAATACGGTAACGGTGCCAATGGGCTATGATATTGCTTCTGGAGTTTATCTAGTTACTCTTAAACATGATGAGGAAGCTAAAACATATAGACTGATAAAGGAATAGTTTTTTAGATAGAACTGTTTTCTGTCACTTATTAAGGGATAGACAAAAGGAATTAAGAAAGAGTCGTTTCACTTGAAACTGCTCTTTTTTTGGACAAAATTTTCAGTGAATTTGATGGTCTTGGTTGGTTAATAAAAATGTAGTTAGGGAATTTACGTATTTATATTCCAAAGATGATATTGAAATAATTTCAACCCGAAGTCCGAAATAAACAACCTATTTCATTTACTTTTTCGTTTTTGTTGGCTGGTTCAATTTCAGTTTCAATTTCAGTTTCAATTTCAGTTTCAAAAAGATACCTTTACACCCTCTAAAGTTTTCCCTAAAAAGAAATCTTTAAAACATAACCAAGAAGACACTTTGATTAATATATACGTGTATTCGTGGCAAAACAAAAAACCCAAAATGAAACTACACCGAAATTTGGTCTTCGCCACCATCGACTCTCTCAACCTGATTTTTAACGAGGGAAAGCAGGCGGACAAGGTGCTACGGAATACTTTAAAACTCGATAAACGTTGGGGTTCTCGCGACAGGAGTTTTATTGCCGAAACCACATACGACATTGTGAGATGGAAACGGCTCTATGCCGAAATCGCGGAAGTGAAGGAGCCCTTTGACCGCACCAACCTTTTCCGACTTTTTGCCGTGTGGGCAACGCTTAACGGAATAAAAATTCCAGAATGGCCACAATTTGAAGATACCCCTACCCGACGTATCAAAGGAAAATTTGATGAGCTTTCTAAAATTAGGAAATACCGCGAATCCGTTCCTGACTGGATGGACGAACTTGGTGTAAAGGAACTCGGCAAAAAATGGGATAAGGAAATTGCAGCCTTAAACCAGTTGGCAGATGTTGTTTTACGCGTCAACACCCTAAAGACCACGGTAGAAAAACTTCAAAACGAATTGGCAGACCTTGACATTGAAACCGAGACCATTCCTGGTTATCCCAATGCCTTAAAGTTAAAGGAGCGCACAAATGTTTTTATTACCGAGGCTTTTAAAAATGGATTGTTTGAAGTACAAGATGCTTCATCACAAAAAGTGGCAGAAATGCTCGATGCAAAGCCTGGAATGCGAATAATCGATGCCTGTGCGGGTGCTGGAGGAAAAAGCCTACACATCGCCACCATGATGGAAAACAAGGGTCAGTTGATCGCGATGGATATTTATGAAAACAAATTGAATGAACTAAAACGTCGCGCACGTAGGAATGACATTTTCAATATTGAAACCCGAGTGATAGATTCTACCAAAGTCATAAAAAAGCTAATTGAAAAAGCAGATAAAGTCTTGATAGACGCGCCTTGTTCAGGCTTGGGTGTTTTAAAGCGAAACCCAGATGCTAAGTGGAAATTGCAACCCGATTTTCTGGATAAAATTCGTGCTACCCAAAAAGAACTTCTCGACTCCTATTCCCGTATGGTAAAACCAGGTGGGGAATTGGTGTATGCCACCTGTTCAATCCTTCCTTCGGAAAATGAAAAACAAGTAAAAGCATTCTTGTCAAGAGAAGAAGGAAAAGATTTCACACTGTTAAAAGAGGAAAAAATATTGCCCAGCAAAAGCGGTTTTGATGGATTTTATATTTCTTTGTTACAGAAAAAGAACAAAATAGAAAAATAATTAGAATTCTTAATCATCAATAATACCAGTTTCAAATGAAAAAATTATTTACATTACTTTTTTTAATTACTCTACAAACCTTATTAGCCCAACAGCCTTACTATAATAACGTTGATCTTACACTTACTGGCCAAGACCTCTATTTTGCTCTTCAAGATAAAATTGGAAATGCGAGCTCATCCTTTGATTACGGTGACAACAAGGAATCTATGAAAATAACCGACGAGGATCCCGAAAACGGTAGCAAAGTATTATTGATTTATGGATACAACGATAGCGACGGTAATTGTACTACAGACCGAAGTAGAAATAAAAACAACTTTGGAGGAAATAATTGTGAGTATAACCGTGAACACACCTTTGCCAAGTCAAACGCAAATCCACCTATGACAGGGAACACAGGAATCATTGCCGATCCTCAGAACCTCCGCCCCTCAGATCAAAGAATGAATAACAACCGAGGAAATTTAAAAATGGCTGCTGGTTCAGGAAATGCTGGAAGTACCTCAGGAGGATTTTATCCAGGAGACGAATGGAAAGGCGATGTGGCCAGAATAATGATGTATATGTACACGCGTTATGGCGACCGATGCAAACCAAATTTAAACGGTGTAGGAAGTCTGCAAGGCTCAACCCAAATGCTCCAATTATATCTACAATGGAATGTTGAAGACCCTGTAAGTGAACTAGAAGACCAACGCAATCCTTACTTAGAAACTGTATACGGAAATAGAAATCCATTTATTGATAATCCATATCTGGCCACTATAATTTGGGGTGGCCCCATCGCAGAAGACCGTTGGGATATGGTTGGTGTGAATGCCTTTATTGCTGAGAACATCAGTGTTTATCCAAACCCTACTTCAGAAATGGTTTGGGTAAGTGATAATACTTCTTATCCAGTTGAAGATTATTCAATCTATGACATTTCAGGCAGAATGGTTATGCACAATACTTTCAACACCACCGAAAAGAAGATTGATGTATCCAATCTTGACACTGGTATTTATTTATTGGAACTTGTTGCTGCGGAAAAAAGAGTTGTTAAAAAGATTATGGTTCAATAAAAACTATTCAATTTGACGAAAACGAAAGCGGGTCTATTTGGATCCGCTTTTTTTGTGAAGATGATTTTGCAAATGATATCAGAAGACCTAGAACCCTATAGAAGGCAGGCGGAGCTACGGTGCTTTAGCCCGTGGTTAGAAAATTTGCTCGGAATTTGGCTTTAGCCGAACTTTTCATCCCTTTTTTATCGCCTTAAATTCTGCTTCCGTTTTAATAATCGCCCAAACTCATGCTATGACATTAAAAAGACTGATTAGTAAAAGACTTAGTATTTAGGACTTTCTCTATTTTTAATCCTAATCCAACTCTTTCAAAATTATTTCGTCTTATATCGTGCGTCTTACCCTCTTCGGTCTGTTTTAATTAAATCATTGAAATCGCCTTAATATCCTCCTTAAACAGGCTGCTATATTTTAGGCGAATTAAGTTACCTTTGCACCTCAATAATTTTTAAAGAAAGTTCAGGATGATTCACTTTTTTGGGAATGCCGAAAATACCGTTTATGCCGTTCAAACTAAGGAAAACATATCGGAAGAAACTGTAAAAAAACTGCAATGGCTCTTTGGTGACCTACCATTGATCCCACAATCTGTTGTTTTGCCAGTTGATGCCCAATATTTTATCGGGCCACGAGCTGCCATGATCACTCCGTGGAGTACAAACGCCGTGGAAATAACCCAGAATATGGGCATATCAGGAATTATCCGCATCGAAGAAATTTATAACGACAAGAAACAGGATTTCGATGCCATGCTTTCGCAGAAATTTCCCGAACTCAATCAGGATATATTTAAAATAAACGTTCAACCAGAAGGCATACTCCCAATTGAAAACATTTCAGAATTCAACCGAAATGAAGGCTTAGCCCTGAATGACGAGGAAGTGGAATATCTGGAAAATCTTTCAAGAAAAATTGGAAGGAAATTAACAGACAGCGAAGTCTTTGGCTATAGCCAAGTAAATAGTGAACATTGCCGTCACAAGATTTTCAATGGTACTTTTGAAATCGACGGCCACGAAATGCCTTCATCTCTATTTAAACTCATCAAAAAAACCTCAGCTGTAAACCCGAATGATATTGTTTCGGCCTATAAAGACAACGTAGCATTTGTAAAGGGTCCAACAGTTATGCAATGGGCTCCAAAAACCGCCGACAAACCAGATTGGTACGAGGAAAAAGAATTTGAAAGTGTAATTTCCATTAAAGCCGAAACCCATAACTTCCCTACCACCGTTGAACCATTTAACGGTGCTGCTACTGGAAGTGGCGGGGAAATCCGAGATAGGTTGGCAGGTGGGAAAGGTTCCTTGCCATTGGCGGGAACGGCGGTATATATGACTTCATATTCCCGTCTTGGCGCTTCGGCTTCGCTCAGCGACCAGTCATTGAGCGGAGCCGAAATAACCTTACATCCGTGGGAACAAGCGATGAAAGAACGGGATTGGCTTTACCAAACACCCTTGGATATTTTAATAAAAGCAAGTAATGGTGCTTCCGATTTTGGCAACAAATTCGGACAGCCTTTAATCGCAGGTTCTGTTTTTACCTTCGAACATGAACCTTCGACAAGCTCAGGGACCGATATATCGTCTGATAAACGAAAATTAGGATATGACAAAGTCATAATGCTCGCTGGCGGAATTGGTTATGCGAAAGCTAGCCAAGCTATTAAAGGAAAACCAGTTGAAGGTGATAAAATTGTAGTCCTCGGCGGTGAAAACTATAGAATTGGAATGGGTGGGGCTGCCGTTTCCTCTGCCGATACAGGGGAATTCCACAGCGGAATTGAACTTAACGCAATTCAACGTAGTAACCCAGAAATGCAAAAGCGAGCCGCAAATGCAATTCGGGCAATGGTGGAAAGCGATCACAATCCAATTATTTCAATCCACGATCATGGCGCGGGTGGACATTTAAATTGCTTGAGTGAGTTGGTAGAAGATACTGGCGGCAAAATATCTCTCGATAAACTTCCCATTGGCGATCCTACTCTTTCCGCTAAGGAAATAATGGGCAACGAAAGTCAGGAGCGAATGGGGCTCATCATTGCCGAAAAAGATATGGACACGCTTCAACGAGTCGCCGACCGTGAGCGTTCACCAATGTATGAAGTAGGTCACGTAACTGGCGACAAACGGTTCTGTTTTGAAAACGACAAAGGCGAAAAACCTATGGATTTTGCTTTGGAAGATATGTTTGGTAGCTCGCCTAAAACGATTATGCGGGATAAAACAATTGACAGAAGCTATAGAAATCCCGATTATGACAGCTCAAAAATCAAGGAATATCTAAATCAAGTAGTTCAATTGGAAGCAGTTGCATGTAAAGATTGGCTTACGAATAAAGTGGATCGGTGTGTAACTGGACGCGTCGCAAAACAGCAAACTGTGGGACAACTACAATTGCCTTTAAACAACTGTGGCGTAATGGCTTTGGATTACAACGGCAAAGAAGGCGTGGCTACTTCTATTGGTCATTCTCCACTTACGGCTTTAATTGATCCCGCAATCGGCTCTCGAAATGCCATTACCGAATCGTTGACGAACATCGTTTGGGCACCTTTAAAAGATGGTTTAAAAAGTGTTTCGCTCTCAGCCAACTGGATGTGGCCTGCAAATAATGAAGGTGAAGACGCACGCTTGTATGCGGCGGTAAAGGAAGTTTCAGATTTCGCCATCGATTTGGGTATCAATGTACCGACAGGTAAGGATTCACTTTCCATGAAACAAAAATATAAAGATGCCGAGGTAATTTCTCCCGGAACTGTAATTATATCAGCAGGTGGGAATTGCAACGATATCAAGAAGGTTGTAGAACCGGTTTTTCAAAAAAGAGGTGGAAGTATTTACTACATCAACATCTCACAAGATGAATTTAAGTTGGGAGGTTCTTCGTTCAATCAAATTTTGAGTGCTATTGGCAATGATGCTCCTACGGTTAAAAGCGCGGAATACTTGAAAACTGTTTTCAATGCTTTACAAGAATTAATTAAGTCTGATAATATTCTGGCGGGACATGACATTGCTTCAGGTGGATTGATTACGACACTATTGGAAATGTGTTTTGCCAACTTAAATTTGGGAGCAGATTTGGATCTTTCAACTTTAGGAGAAACCGATTCTGTAAAACTTCTTTTTGCTGAAAATTGTGGTGTGGTAATTCAGGCTTCGAAAGATGTTTCGGTTGAGAAAGTACTTTCTTCAAAAGGAATTGATTTCAAGAAAATTGGAAGTGTAACCGATACCGAAATTCTTTACATAAAAAATAATAATGAAAAATTAGAATTCAACATCCCAGAAACAAGGGATGCTTGGTATAAGACATCCTATTTATTGGACAGAAACCAAAGTGGGGAAATTTATGCAAAAGAGCGTTTCGACAATTACAAAAAGCAGCCTTTGAAGTTTGAATTTCCGAAGAATTTCACGGGGAACCTCTTGCCTGCCCTCGAGGGGACATTGTCAGGTCGAGCGCAGTCGAGACCTAAAGCAGCTGTTATTCGTGAGAAAGGAAGCAACAGCGAGCGCGAAATGGCTTATATGATGCACTTGGCTGGTTTTGATGTGAAGGATGTACATATGACTGACCTTATTGAAGGCCGTGAGGATTTGGAAGAAATTAAGTTTTTAGTAGCCGTAGGTGGTTTCAGCAATAGCGACGTTTTGGGAAGTGCCAAAGGTTGGGCAGGAGCTTTCCTTTACAATCCATTGGCTAAAAAAGCTTTGGAAAATTTCTTTGCGAAGGATGATACCCTTTCATTAGGTGTTTGCAACGGGTGCCAACTCTTTATGGAACTCGGGCTTCTAAATCCTGAAGATAAGGAAAAGCCAAAAATGCTTCATAACAAGACCGAGAAGTTTGAATGTGTGTTTACGTCAGTGAAAATACAAGAAAACAACTCTGTGATGCTCTCTTCACTCGCAGGAAGCACGTTGGGAATTTGGTCTGCTCACGGCGAAGGAAAATTCAGTTTCCCAAATGCAGAATCACATTATGATATCGTTGCGAAGTACGCTTATGATAAATTACCCGCAAGTCCGAATGGCAGTGATTTTAATACTGCAATGATGACTGATAAAACAGGCCGTCATTTGGTGATGATGCCACATTTGGAGCGTTCTACTTTTCCATGGAACTGGGCTTATTATCCAAAAGACAGAAAGGATGATGTTGTTTCGCCTTGGGTTCAGGCGTTAGTTAATGCTCGGGAGTGGATTGAAAAAAAGTAATATATTTTGCGAACCTTCTAATCAATGCAGAATGAAATTAGAAGTTGAAAAACATTAGTGTCCGATTAAAATATTACAAAATTCTGTCTAGCTAAGGATAGCGGGTAATTAAGGCATTTTTTTAAGTGAGACCTTGCTATTAGGTTAACCTCTGAGATTTAGAAACTATTAAGCATGCTTAATCAATCTAACTTAATTATCAAGCTATTAAAGATTAAATCTTATGCCTTACGTCTTTTAGCACGGCAGTCTTAAATCTTAGTCGGACACGACTAGTTGAAAAACTTAATTTTGTATGGAGAAACACTCAAAAAACAGCTTTAAATATTATTTTGAGAACCATACTTCCTTTAAATCTTGATCTCGTGAAGACAGTTGTGTAAGCATATTTTAAATTACGCCTCATATTTTTTTTGCAGAGACAAAGTATGAGGCCCTTCAAACGGCTTTTTCAATTCATCAAATCATCCCCAGTTTAATGGATTTCGCTATCAACTCCGCTGTATTTCCGACCTCCATTTTTGCTAAAAGATTTTTCCGATGGGTATTAACAGTTAACTTACTTATTTTTAATAGTTCAGCTATTCCAATGCTGTTTCTGCCATTTATTAAGCACAAAAGGATTTCGCGTTCTCGTTTAGTAAATTGCATTTCTGAAGTTCTAAAGACTTCTTTTACATTTATATTATAATAGGACGGTTCACTATTGAGTCCAATAAATGAAAGTGACGGTTTTATTGCGGATGAGTCTGGCGATTTTATATGTGAAATATCTGTATGTACTCCAAGCGTGCGAACAATTGCACCTTTTTTATCAAAATCTATGGTTAGAACTTGCTGAAGTATCCTAATGTAGGCTCCATTGTCTTTTTTGATTCTATAGTCGTAACTAACCTTATAATTAGGTATTTGATCGTTGTTTAAGGTTTTAAAAAAATCATTGACCTTATATTCAAAATTTAAGAACCACGGTTTATCATCAGGATGAATTTTATCTATAAAAAAGGCTACATCTAGATCTTGTGGAGCATAACCTAGTACTTCCGCTATTTCTGGGCTCACAAACTCAAAACAAATTTTTTTCACATTGAAAATATAATAGTAATAAGAGCCAATATGAAAAGCATTAAATAACTTCTTATAGAGCGAAATATCTACCACACCCTCAATAGAGTTTTCCGAAAGTGAATGCCATATTTGGCTAGCTTTCTCATAAAACGAATGTTCCATAACACCTCAATTAGGTAACACAAAACTATCAATCATTGATAGCTATAAGACTTGCGGTTTGCTTTATTATTACTTCAGAAAAGTACCAATAAATTGGTATTTCCCAACTTAATTGCAAGATTTATTTTTACTAAAATTATTAATTGTTTTAGGCCACCCGTTTCGATTGCAACGCCTCAAAATAAATAAAATATTGAAATCAGAAAAGGTAATACCTATTATAAAAGTATTACGAAACAGATGAAATTTGAATGTAAAAAGCTTATTAATTTAACAATGAACGAAAACCTTTTAACCCAATAATCTAACACTAAACCCTTATGAAACTATCAAAATTATTTACCTTACTAATTTTTGCGAACTTGGTTCTTTTTTCTTGCAAAAAGGATGATACCCCTACCTCCGAAGACCTCGTGAAAGACTATCAAGGATCTTTTTCAGGAGCTATGACTTCTGCAGGTATTAATAATTCTTTGGAGGGATTGCTAAAAACGAATTCAGACAATACATTTAGCCTAACCCTTTCCTCTGGAATACTGAAAGGAACCATTGAAACTACTACTAACTCTCTTACACTGGTAGTAAATCAAAACGACGGACTTTTTAAGGACTGCATCAATCTTGGCGGTACTCTTACTGGCACCTCAGCTGGGTATGATCTCTCTATTTCTGGAGCCTATTCAGATGGCGTTCCTATTGCTATTAATGGAGTCGCTGTTACTACAGGTGCTTTCGATCAAGACTACCGGGATAGCAAAACACACTCTAGCGTTTATTTTACACACAATGAAAGTTGTCTTGCAACAATCACCATTAATGGTACAACCTTAAGCCCTCTCAATGCCCATTATAATCCAAACGGACTATGTGATCCGATGTATGACTTCATGCTAAGTTTTCTTCATGCAGATGTAGATAACAAACAATCTACACTGTTCTGTCAGACCCTTCGGTTGAGAGATTTTGATGGTAGCTATTTTACAGTTGAAGATTGTAATACTGCATCCTTTTATGTTCCAAAAAACACAGAATATACCTATACGGTGGAATGGTCTAATGGTGAAACTACCTCGGGACAATTTACCTCTCCAGACGGTGCCTTATCAATGGCTATTTGTCTTGAAAACGATGGGCAGGAATGTACCCCAGGAGATGATGGCAATCTTACTGGGAGAGATGGAAGCCCACGCTTTAATCTTGCATGGGGAGGCACGGACGTATATTTAGAACTGGTAGTAACAGACCCGCTTGGTAATAGTATTGATGTGGACACACGAAATTCCCCCACTGGCGGCGTTATGGATTATATATGCGATAGCAGCTGCCCTGAAGGAAATTCTAGAAATGTGGTTTGGCGAAATGGAGGCCCTGCAGGTGTGTACACTTATAAAGTAATTAGTTACGAATCTTCTCAAGTTGTGCCTTTCAAACTTGTAGTGCGCGACAATGGAACTACTATTTCTGAAACAAACGGCTCAATAAATCCCGAAGAAACACTTACATATAGTTACTCCAAAAACTAAAGACAGAACCCAATAATTTTTAAAAGTGTGAATTAGCAAAGGTCATTTTTCAAGCGTTAAAATGGCCTTTTTAATTAGGTAATAATAGCTTTCATTATTTATTCAAAAGAACAGGTTTCTCCATTCCAAGTTTTTCCAATTTTTTCAATTGTGTTGCTCCATCACCAACTATCAAATAGATCATTTTATCCGGGTGAATGTATTTTTGAGCCAAGGCTTTTACATCTTCCACCGTCAAGGCTTTTACAATGTTTTCGCGTTGTTTGGCATAATCATCTGGATAATTGTAATTACTGATGTTTGTGAGCATATTCAACTTGCTGCTCAAGGTTTCAAAAGCTCTAGCACCGCTTTTAAGCATATAACCTTTAGTGACTTCCAAATCATTTTCATTAAAATTCTTGCCATAGTTTTCTAAAATTTCTTTTATCAACCTTGTCGACTCGTAGGTAACATTGGAGCGGACTCCACTGCCAACCATAAATGTTCCCTGAAGGTTTGAACCCGAAAAGCCCGAACCAATTCCATAAGTGTATCCTTTGCCTTCACGTAATTCTTGGGTAAGTTGTGATGCAAATCCGCCGCCTCCCAAACGGTAATTGAGTAAGCTCGCAGGATAATAATCTGCATCTGTAGCTGCCAAAGCAGGATAACCAAAACGCAGCACAGATTGTTTTGCGCCTGGAAAATCATAAAAATAAAGCGTTGAAATTTCGGGTACGATTGGATTTGCAAGTTCAGGAAATACAACTTCCTTTGGTTGCCATTTATCATTTAATGTCATCAAAGATTTTGAAACTTCTTTTTTTGAAATAGCGCCAACAACGTGAACGTTAGCAAGATTTGGAGAGAAATAGGAATTGTAATAAGCTTTCAGATCTTCTATTGTTATAGCCTCAACAGATTCTTTCGTTCCAAGATTATCGTGTGATAAAATATTGTTCTCGCCGTAAATCAATTTATCGAATTCGATATTGGCAATACTGTTTGGATCGGCCTTTTGACGTTCAATCTGACTTAAAACACTTTGCTTCTGAAGTTCAAATTCCTTAGTATCCCATCGCGGTTCCAAAAGAATTTCCTGAACTAAGGCCATTGTTTTATCGTAATTCTTGGACAAGGTATTTCCATAAACAAGAATTGCTTCTTTGGTTGCGGCTACATTGATAGTTGCTCCAAGGGTTTCAATAGCATTTTCAAGTTCCTCTGCAGTTTTTGTGGCTGTACCTTGTGTCATAAGCGCTGCAAGTAGATTGGAAACTCCAATTTTATCAGAATTTTCTAGAAGCATTCCACCTTTCAGTTGTAATTGAAACTGTACCAAAGGCACTTCGTTATTTTCAATTCCATACAAATTAATCCCTGAGGACAAGTCTTCTTTCCAAACCTCAGGAACTTTTACATCAGGATTTTCCCCATAAGGTGGTTCCACGCTCCTATCAAAACTGGACGGAGTTTTTTCATATTCGGCCGCTATGCTAGAGTCGAAACTTTCCTCCGCACCTTCAACTATTGGTTCCTCTACAACATCGGCCAATTTTGAATCGGAAAGTGCCAAGGCTTTTTGAGTTTTGGGAACAAAACTTGTTGCAATGTAATTTTTACCCTTTACATATTGGTTATAAACTCGCATTACATCTTCTGGAGTAACTGCAAGAATGTTTTTTACATCTTGGTTTACAAATCCCGGATCGCCGGTATATATTTGGTATTGTGCTAATTGAAATCCTTTGCCCAAAACGCTTGAAAGCCCTTGGTAAAAAGAAGTTTCCATACCGGCTTTTATTCGAATTAAATCTTCATTTGAAATGCCTTCACTTTCAAACTTCACGAATCCTTCGTTAATCCCGTTCATAACTTTGTCGAGACTTGTATCTGGAAACGCCGTAACTTCCATCATAAACTGCCCCGCGATTTCAGAATTGTATTGATATGCATCCACTTGATCTGTTAATTGTTTATTTTCGACGAGGACTTGATATAAAGGTGCCTTTTTGCCTTGGGTTAAATAAGTGGCCAATACTTCTAGGGGATAAGAATCTGGGTGATATTCGTAAACGCCAGGCCACGTAAGTGTTAATTGAGGTACGCGGGCAAAGTTGTCTTCATAATATAATTTCTTAGTTTCAGAAAGTGTTACGGGCTGTTTTTTCATTTTCGGAATATCCTCGCCTCGTTTAATTTCACCAAAATACTTGTTGACCCATTTCTTGGCTTGGGCTTCATCAAAATCGCCTGCTATGGTAAGGATTACGTTGTTTGGCACATACCAACGATTATAAAAATCTTTTACATCCTGAAGTGTCGCATTTTGAAGATCTTCCAAAGAGCCAATCACCTCCCAATTATACGGATGATCTTTTGGATATAAATTTTTATTGATTACATAAAAATTGTGTCCATAGGGTCGATTGTCATAGCTCTGACGCTTTTCATTTTTTACCACTTGTTTTTCTTTGGCCAAAACTGGTTCGGTAACGGTGTTAATAAAATAACCCAATTTATCAGCTTCTGCCCAGATCATTTTTTCCAAAGCATCTTTGGGAACGGTTTGAAAGTAATTGGTTCTATCTCTATTTGTAGATCCGTTGGCGCCAGAACCACCAATACGTGCGCTCATTTTATCCAATCCGCCTTTGCCTAAGTTCTCAGATTCCAGGAAAAGCAAATGCTCAAATAAATGCGCAAATCCTGTTCTACCTTCAATCTCTCTTGCGGAACCTACATGGCTTGTTAACGCAACTGCAACCACAGGATCTGAGCGGTCTATGTGAAAGATAACTTGCAAACCATTATCAAGCGTGTATTTTTCAAATTCAACTTTGAATTCTTTACTTTTTGAAGTCTCAGAAGTTTTTTCTTCGGTTTTAGCACAGGAAATAAAGAGAGTAACACAAAATAAATTAAGGGCTAGGTATTTTAAGAACTTCATAATGTGGATGATTTAGGTTGTGATTGACTGCGAATTTACGAGATTGAAAGAATAAAAAACCCAACAACACATAAAATGTTCTTGGGTTCCGATTAAGTGGGGAGTAAAGCGTTTAGCTCTGTTTCAAATATAGTAATTATTGTGATTGAACAAAATAAAATTATGTGGTGTGATTTTGCTTCTAATTATTCTTTTTCCTAAGCCTGCGGGTTTCTTCCATTTTGGAAATCCATTTCCAAGAAACGCTCATTACAGATGAAGCCATAAAGCATATCAGCAAATTCAAGGGGTTAGAAATTCTATTTTTAAGAAACCACGACAAAATCACCAAAGCCAGCATTCCGTATTTTAATAAAATGGAATCGTTGGAAAGCTTAAACATCACCAAAACAAAGATCACCTTAACCGATTTATGTGAATGGCTGAACAATCAAAGTCTCAAGGAAGTATTTCTTTCTTCCGAAGAAGACGAAAAAGACATTGAGGGAAAAGCCCTTATTCTCAAGGAACGTATGCCCAATTGTGATATTTATTTAAACACTTGCTTTACAACAGATGTTTTTGGAAATCCTGAAAAGCCGATATTTTAGAAAGGAGAAATACAGTAAAAGAATCCATTCTCATTGAAAATTTTAAAATGATTTGTTATTTTTATAAGGAATGTCATAATCTGGCATTCCTTTTTTGTTTCAAGACAAATACCTCAAAAATTATTGTTATTTTCACTTCCTTAACAACACGATCATGACAGACCCAAAAAGACTCTTCGACTTTCCATACTACCAACTTGAAAAATACCCTCAAGAAAAAGCACTAATTACAAAATACGATGGCAAATGGGTGGCCACCTCAACCCAAGAATATATTGACAAGGCAAATGCAATAAGTCGCGCATTGATACAGATGGGCGTAAAACCTCATGACAAGGTAGCTTTGATTTCGTCCACCAATCGCACTGAGTGGAACATTTGCGACATCGGAATTATGCAGATCGGTGCGCAGGATGTACCCATTTACCCAACCATTTCAGAAGATGAATACGAATATGTATTAAACCATAGCGAATCCGTTTATTGTTTTGTTTCGGATAAGGAGGTTTATGATAAGGTAATGGCAATAAAAGCCAATGTTCCTTCCCTAAAAGAAGTCTATACGTTCAACAAGATTGACGGTGCAAAAAACTGGTCGGAAGTTTTGGAAATGGGCAAGGACACGAGCAATCAAAGCGAGCTCGACAGACGAAAAGAAGAAATCAAAGAAGATGACATTGCTACCTTAATATATACTTCCGGAACTACCGGAAAGCCGAAGGGTGTAATGCTTTCCCATAAAAATATTGCGAGCAACGCCAAATACAGTTCAGAAAGATTGCCGATTATAATGGGAAAATCCAAAGGCCTGAGCTTCTTACCCGTCTGCCACGTATATGAACGAATGTTGCATTATATGTATCAATATTGTGGCGTAGAACTCTACTTTGCTGAATCCCTCGAAACCATTAGTCAAAACTTAAATGAGGTAAAACCCGAAGTAATGACGGCTGTTCCAAGGGTATTGGAAAAAGTATACGATAAAATTTACACCAAAGGAAGTGAACTTACCGGCGTTAAAAAGAAATTGTTTTTCTGGGCAATAGATTTAGGTTTACGGTATGAACCTTATGGCCAAAACGGATGGTGGTATGAAACCCAACTGAAACTGGCAAACAAACTTATTTTTAGTAAATGGCGCGAAGCTTTGGGCGGCAATATAAAGGCCATTGCTTCGGGCAGCGCACCGTTGCAACCTCGATTAGCTCGTGTGTTCAATGCAGGACAAATTCCAGTGATGGAAGGGTACGGTCTCACAGAAACCTCTCCAGTAGTCTCAGTAAATGATATGCGGAACCACGGATTTAAAATTGGAACCGTGGGCAAACCACTTCGAGAAACCGAAGTAAAAATAGCGGGCGACGGAGAGATTTTGGTAAAAGGTCCACAAGTAATGTTGGGTTATTTTAAAAATGAAGAAGAAACCGCAAAAGTAATGGAAGGCGGTTATTTTCATACGGGTGATATAGGTGAAATTGACAGCGACGGATTCCTAAAAATCACCGACCGCAAAAAAGAAATGTTTAAAACCAGCGGTGGAAAATATGTAGCTCCTCAGACCATTGAAAACGTAATGAAGCAATCCCGCTTTATCGAACAGATGATGGTAGTAGGTGAAGGCGAAAAAATGCCTGCTGCGTTAATACAACCAGATTTTGAATTTATAAAAGAATGGGGAAAACTGAAAAATCACAACCTTCCTTCCGATCACAAAGAACTGGTCAAAAACCAAGATGTAATTGACCGAATCCAAGAAGAAGTGGATTTCTACAACGAGAAATTTGGCCAGTGGGAAAAAATTAAAAAGTTTGAACTCACACCCGATGTTTGGAGCATTGAAGAAGGACAACTCACCCCTACAATGAAGATGAAGCGTAAGGTTATAAAGGAAATGTACAAGGATTTGTATGAAAATATTTATGGAAAGAAATAGTCAATTGATTTTGTGAGTAGTTGACAGCTCTGACATAATATCTGAATAATGGTAATTATTAATTCCTCATTAATAATTACCATTATTTTTTGCATTAAACTTCCGTTAAAACCAAATTGAAGGTACTCCCCTATTTCCGGATTTCGTAATTTTAGAAGGTAAATCTTTTAAAATGAAAACTATCTGGACTATCGGCCATTCCACGCGCTCCTTAGAGGAATTTCTACATTTACTGAAAACATTTAAAATTGAATTACTTGTTGATGTGCGGCATTATCCGGGTTCGCGCAAATTTCCTCAATACAATAAGGAAGGCTTGGCCACTTCCCTTCCGGAAAACGGATTCGAATATATCCACATTCTGGGATTGGGCGGTCGAAGAAAGGTTGATCCCAATTCCAAAAACGACGCTTGGCGACTTGCGGCGTTCCGTGGTTATGCGGATTATATGGAAACCGACGAATTTAAAACGGCTTTAAAAGAACTTGAAACCCTAGCCTCACAAAAACGCACCGCCATTATGTGCGCCGAAGCCGTTTGGTGGAGCTGCCATCGTTCAATGATTTCCGATGCTTTAAAAGTGAAGGGTTGGGAAGTGCTTCATATTATGAATGACAAAACCGCAACCGAACATCCCTACACCGCCCCGGCAAAAGTTGTGGACGGGGAATTGGATTATTCAAAATAGAACTCAAGGTTTGAGACCTGAATTTTTAGATTTTGATAAAAATACATATAAATTTACTATGCGTGCATAATAAATTTTTGTATCTTTGGATTCCTATGGCATCAAAATTAACGAAGGAAAAAACGATTGACTACATCTTACGCTCCACTTGGATGAGTGTTTCCAAGATGTACAACGAAGAAGCGGGAAAAAAAGGAAGTACCATGGCCACTGGTTTTGCGCTCATTAGCATCGATCCCGAACACGGAACTCCTTCTACTGCCCTAGGGCCAAAAATGGGAATGGAAGCCACCAGTCTCTCCAGGACCTTAAAGTCAATGGAGGAAAAAGGACTAATTGAAAGAAGACCAAATCCAGAAGATGGACGTGGGGTTTTAATCCATTTAACGCCCTTTGGAAAGGAAATGAGAGATTTTTCAAAACAAGTTGTCTTGGGCTTTGACGATGCCGTACAAAAGCACGTCCCAGCAGAGGAATTACGGATATTTCGAAAAGTGGCAGACACTATAAATGATTTAATCAATTCAAAAAAAATATACGGATCTGAATTTTGAATTCAGAATTCATAATTCATAATTTATAACCCGCCTGCCGGTTGGCAGGTTCATAATTAAAGAATATGTCAAAAAGAAGAATCAATAAAGTAGCCGTCATCGGTTCAGGGATTATGGGAAGCGGTATTGCTTGCCATTTCGCCAATATCGGGGTTGAAGTATTGCTGCTGGACATCGTTCCGCGTGAACTTACAGATGACGAAAAGAAAAAAGGACTTACCCTTGAAGATAAAGCAGTCAGAAACCGAATTGTAAATACCGATTTGCAAAAAGCCATAAAAAGCAATCCTGCCCCACTCTATCACAAGGATTTTGCCAAGAGAATTTCAACCGGAAACTTAGAAGACGATATCTCAAAAGTAAAAACCGCAGACTGGATAATCGAGGTCGTGGTTGAGCGCCTAGACATTAAAAAGCAGGTTTTTGAAAATCTAGATAAGCATAGAAAACCAGGGACATTGATAACTTCAAACACTTCTGGTATTCCTATTAAATATATGAGTGAAGGCAGAAGTGAAGATTTTCAGAAACATTTCTGTGGAACCCACTTCTTTAACCCCCCTCGTTATCTAAAACTTTTCGAAATCATTCCAGGACCAAAAACTTCACCTGAAGTATTGGAATTCCTTAATGAATACGGTGAAAAATTTCTCGGAAAAACCACGGTTATCGCTAAAGATACCCCCGCATTTATAGGAAACAGAATCGGAATCTTCGGAATCCAAAGTCTTTTCCATCAGGTAAAAGAAATGGGGCTAACAGTAGAGGAAGTTGATAAATTAACCGGCCCCGTAATTGGACGTCCAAAATCGGCAACCTTTAGAACGGTTGATGTCGTAGGTCTAGATACTTTGGTTCACGTGGCAAACGGAATTTACGAACACGCTCCTGATGATGAGGAGCACGGTATTTTCCAAATCCCAGGTTTCATAGATACCATGATGGCCAATAAATGGTTGGGAAGCAAAAGCGGACAAGGGTTCTATAAAAAAGTAAAAGACGACAAAGGAAACAGTGAAATTCTATCACTGGACCTCGACACGCTCGAATACAGAAAAAGCAAAAAAGCAAACTTTGCTACTTTAGAAAAAACAAAATCGGTGGATAATGTGTTAGACCGATTCCCAATTTTAATAGCCGGCGATGACAAAGCGAGCGAATTCTATCGAAAGAATTTCGGGGCTATGTTCGCATATGTTTCAAAGCGTATTCCTGAAATTTCAGATGAATTATATAAGATAGATGATGCTATGAAAGCTGGTTTCGGATGGGATAACGGTCCTTTTGAAATCTGGGACGCCATCGGAGTTAAAAAAGGAATCGAGCTCATAAAAGAAGCAGGAAAAGAACCCGCCGCGTGGGTAAATGAGATGGTAGAAGGCGGTGTTGAATCTTTCTATACAATTAAAGATGGCAAAACTTACTTTTACGATATTCCTCTGGATATGCCTGCCGGACAAGCTGGAACATATCTAAAAGTTCCTGGACAAGACTCTTTCATCATACTAGATAACATCCGCAAATCTTCCGAAGTTTTCAAAAACAACGGGGTTGTTGTTGAAGATTTAGGCGATGGAATTCTAAATGTGGAATTCCGTAGCAAGATGAACAGCATCGGTGGCGATGTGCTTGCCGGAGTAAACAAAGCCATTGAAATAGCTGAAAAAGATTTTGACGGATTGGTAATTGGAAACCAAGGAAAAAACTTCTCCGTAGGTGCCAATATCGGAATGATATTTATGATGGCGGTAGAGCAGGAATATGACGAATTGAATGCCGCGGTAAAATATTTCCAAGATACAAGTATGCGAATCCGCTACTCCTCTATTCCAGTAATTGCAGCTCCACACGGAATGACGTTGGGAGGTGGATGTGAATTTTCGCTCCACGCCGACCGGGTAGTAGCAGCAGCCGAAACATATATCGGCCTTGTAGAATTCGGAGTTGGAGTAATTCCTGGCGGCGGTGGTTCCAAAGAAATGGCAATGCGTGCAAGCGATACATTTATGAAAGATGATGTGGAACTGAATAGACTTCAGGACTACTTTTTGACTATTGGAATGGCGAAAGTTTCAACCTCAGCCTATGAAGCTTATGACACTGGAATCCTTCAAAAAGGAAAAGATATTGTAGTGGTAAACCAAAACAGACAGATTGCGGTTGCCAAAGAAATAGCACGACAAATGGCTGATCAAGGTTATACGAAGCCCATTCCCAGAACAGATGTAAAAGTGCTGGGAAAACAAGCCTTGGGGATGTTCCTAGTTGGAACCGACCAAATGGTTGCCGGAAACTACATCAGCGAACACGACAAGAAAATCGCCAACAAACTCGCCTATGTTATGGCCGGAGGCGATTTAAGCGAATCGAGTTACGTTAGCGAACAATATCTACTCGATCTTGAAAGAGAAGCATTTCTAAGTCTCACCGGCGAAAGAAAAACTTTGGAGAGATTGCAGCATATGATACAGAAGGGAAAGCCTCTTAGAAATTAGAGGTGAGACTTGAGATGTGAGACAGGCGATGTGCGACGGGAGGAATGAGAAAATAATTGAAATTATAGAACATTGATATAGTATATCTAAACATATAATCCTTTTTTTGAATCAAAAACTATCTAACATCTAGAACCTCAAGTCTAAAATCTCATATCTAACATCTAAAATCTACTAAAATGCACAACTTTCAGGAATTAAAAATATGGCAAAAATCAATGGATATTACCGAGCAGACATATCGGATTTCAGCGGAATTTCCAAATGAAGAAAAGTATGGACTTACAAGCCAAATTAGAAGAAGTGCTGTTTCCATCCCCTCAAATATAGCCGAAGGAGCAGGAAGAAATACCGATGGAGAGTTTAAAAGCTTTTTAGGTATTGCCAATGGTTCTTCAAACGAATTATTCACACAATTAATTCTTTCGCATAGGTTAGAATTAGTTTCAGAAGATAAAGTAAAACCTATTTTAAATGAATTAATTGAGATACAGAAAATGAATTACGCTTTGATTTTAAAATTTTCGAAGAAAATTTAAGAAATCTATTATCTCAAGTCTAAAATCTAAAATCTATTATGAGAACCGCATACATAGTAAAAGCCTACCGCACCGCAGTGGGCAAAGCACCACGAGGAGTATTCCGTTTTAAACGCCCAGATGAACTTGCGGCGGAGACGATTAAATATATTTTAAAGGAAGTCCCACAATTGGACAAACTTCGCATTGATGATGTGATGGTAGGGAATGCAATGCCAGAAGCGGAACAGGGTCTGAATATGGGCCGCTTTATTTCGCTAATGGGATTGGATATTGTCGATGTTCCCGGGATGACTGTAAACCGCTATTGTGCATCAGGATTGGAAACAATTTCGATTGCAACCGCCAAAATCCAAAGCGGAATGGCTGATTGCATTATTGCCGGAGGGGCAGAAAGCATGAGTTATATTCCAATGGGTGGATATAAAGCAGTGCCGGATTACAAACTCGCAAAGGAAGGTCTTGAGGATTATTATTGGAATATGGGACTTACTGCTGAAGCCGTTGCCGAGAAATATAATGTTTCTCGCGAGGATCAAGACGAGTTTGCCTATACCAGTCAGATGCGAGCCTTAAAAGCTCAAGCGGAAGATCGCTTTCAAGACCAAATAGTTCCTATAGAAGTTGAACACACTTTTGTGAATGAAGCCGGAAAAAAGGTAACGGAGAAATACACTGTAACCAAGGATGAAGGCCCCAGAAAAGGAACCAACATCGAAGCGCTGTCAAAACTTCGTCCAGTTTTTGCAGAAGGCGGAAGTGTAACTGCCGGTAACTCTTCACAAATGAGTGATGGTGCCGCCTTTACACTAATAATGAGTGAGGAAATGGTAAAAGAATTAAATCTAGAACCCATCGCAAGAATGGTGAGCTATACCGCTGTTGGTGTTGATCCAAAAATCATGGGAATAGGACCATTATACGCAATCCCAAAAGCTTTAAAGCAAGCCGGATTGAAACAAGATCAGATGGAATTGATTGAGCTAAACGAGGCTTTCGCGTCGCAGTCGCTTGCCGTAATTCGTGGTCTGGATTTAAATAAAGAAATAGTAAACGTTAACGGAGGTGCAATCGCTCTTGGACATCCTTTGGGTTGTACCGGAACCAAACTTTCTGTCCAACTATTTGATGAAATGCGCAAACGCAACCTCCAAGGAAAGCATGGAATGGTAACCATGTGTGTGGGAACTGGACAAGGAGCTGCGGGGGTTTTTGAATTCCTGCAGTAAAGAGAAGAGAGTATAGAAAAGAGAGAAGAGATGCCAGGTAGAAGACATAATTATAAGAACCTTAAGATTTGGCAATTAGGTTTGGAAATAGCTAATGACATTTCCGATATTCTTCTAACTTTTCCAAAACATGAGCGATACGATTTAAGCTCTCAAATAAGTAGATGTTCAGTTTCAATGCCAAGTAATATTGCAGAGGGTTCCGGAAGGACAGATAAATCTTTCAGTTCCTTTCTAGATTATTCTATAAGTTCCTCCTACGAATTGGGTACTCAACTATTAATCTCAAAACATCGAAAATATATAAACGACGAAACCTTAAAAATAATGGAAGATAAAATAGTGGAATGGCAAAGAATGACAATGGGATTTCAAAATGGCCTCAAAGATTGAAAGGTCTCTTCTCTCTATTCTATTTTCTCTTTTCTATAATTCAACTTAATATTAAAAATATATCAAAATGAACAAACCAAATAATATAGATAAGGATCTCCTTCGAGGCGGCCAATTCCTAGTAAAAGAAACAAAGGCCGAAGATGTGTTTACTCCTGAAGATTTTTCAGAAGAACAAAAGATGATGCGCGATTCTGTGAAGGAATTCGTTGATCGTGAAATCTGGCCACTTAAAGATCGTCTGGAGCAACATGACTATGCGCTTACCGAAGAGATAATGAGAAAAGCCGGGGAACTTGGACTCCTTGGGGTTTCGGTTCCTGAGGAATTTGGCGGACTAGGGATGAGCTTTGTAACAACAATGCTGGTTTGCGATTATATGTCGGGAGCTAGCGGTTCTGTCGCTACTGCTTTTGGAGCACATACGGGAATTGGTACTTTGCCAATTACTCTCTATGGAACCGAGGAACAAAAGAAAAAATACGTTCCAAAACTTGCAACTGGCGAATGGTTTGGCGCTTATGCGCTCACCGAACCTGGAGCGGGAAGTGATGCAAATAGTGGTAAAACAAAGGCTGTTCTATCTGAAGATGGAAAATATTACTCCATTTCCGGACAGAAAATGTGGATTTCAAACGCTGGGTTCTGTAACACTTTTATCGTTTTCGCGAGAATTGAGGATGATAAAAACATCACCGGCTTTATCGTAGAAAATGATCCGTCGAATGGAATTAGTCTAGGTGCCGAAGAAAAGAAACTCGGAATCCACTCCTCCTCTACCCGTCAGGTTTTCTTTAATGAAACCAAAGTGCCAGTCGAAAATATGCTTGCAGGTCGTGGAGACGGTTTTAAAATCGCAATGAATGCATTGAACGTTGGTAGAATAAAACTCGCCGCTGCTGGTCTTGATGGGCAACGTAGAGTGATTTCAAAAGCTGTAGAATATGCCAATGAAAGAATTCAATTTAATGTTCCTATTTCATCCTTTGGCGCGATAAAACTCAAATTGGCTGAAATGGCAACCGATGCCTATGTCGATGAAAGCGCTTCCTATAGAGCTGCTAAAAATGTGGAAGATAGAATTGCACTTCGTATTGAAGCTGGTAACAGTCATCAAGAAGCCGAGTTAAAAGGTGTTGAAGAATACGCAATTGAGTGTTCTATTTTAAAAGTAGCTGTTTCTGAAGATATTCAAAATTGTACAGATGAAGGAATCCAGATTTATGGCGGAATGGGCTACAGTGCCGATGCTCCGATGGAATCGGCTTGGCGAGATGCCCGAATCACTCGTATTTACGAAGGCACCAACGAAATCAACAGAATGCTATCCGTTGGAATGTTGGTGAAGAAGGCGATGAAAGGTCATGTTGATTTATTAAATCCAGCTCAAGCGGTAGCTTCAGAATTAATGGGAATTCCATCTTTCGACACACCTGATTTTTCAGAATTACTTTCCGAAGAAAAAGCAATGATTGCTAAATTGAAGAAAGTATTTTTAATGGTTGCAGGAAGCGCTGTTCAAAAATACGGAACCGAACTGGAAGAACATCAGCAAACGCTTTTGGCAGCTGCCGATATCCTGATCGAAATCTATATGGC
>JBLWTS010000016.1:0-45203 GCA_048270045.1 Aequorivita sp. | reverse complement strand
ACCAGTTACCGTTATATTTAACGGAGAAAACAATTATCAAAGTAGTGGAAACACCGATAGAATTCCTGCCGGAGGAAGCGGTACCTATGAAAAAAACGCGAACAAGATAAACTTCTCTGACAGTAATATGTGGACAGCGGATTTTGATTGGAATTTAATTTTGAATGAAAAATATGATTATTCAATAAACGGAAACCACCTAACAATTTCTGCGAATAAGAATGACGTTGGATTTTATAAATATGACTTAGTAAAAGTAGAATAACCCCTAACTTTCATAAATGTGCGCTTAGGAAAGTCTTTGCTGGCTCTCACGAGTTCCTATGGCCTCGAGAGCATTGCGTGGTCTCCGGCATTTAATGAAGTACCCATATTTTCCTTGGACTATATTTAATTTTAAGAACCTACAAATAGGTTTTCAACGTGAATTGTAAGTGCCATTTCATCTTCATCTTCAATTTCAATTTTCATTTTACGCACTTGTATTCTGGGGACTTCGCGAGCATCGATGGTTTTAAAACCTATTTTATTTTTATATTCGTTTTTTTTAAGCAGAAAAACAAATACGCCCCAAACTTATTGTAAATGAAATCCATTTTTATAGCTCTTTTTCTATTAATAAATGTGCAGCAAGAAACTAGGCAAGAATGTGATGCTTATATACAAACTGCCATTGAAGCTATGCATAAACAAGAGCATACCAAGTCTTTGGAGTTGCTTATTAAAGTTCAGAAAATAGCGCAGGAAAAAGGTTGGTATAAGGAATTGTTTTTAGCCCTAAACAACATTGGAGCCAATTATTACAAACTTTCAGATTATGGTGAGGCTCTCGAAAACTACCTCTCAGCCTACGATATCGCTCTTGCCCATTTAGATTCCAAACAAGAAATGGTGGTGCTTAACAATATTGGAATTCTCTTTTATCAAGAAAATAATTTGCCAGAAGCTGAAAAATATTTTTTGAAAGCCTATGACATCGCTACAGAACATTCCGATGATTTTAAAAAAGGGTTATACGCTGTAAATTTAGGGTTGGTATATAATAATGGAGGACGGCTGTCGGAAGCAAATGCTTATTTACAAGAAGCATTACCGCTACTAGAAAATAACCAAAACGTACTCTTACAAGGAAGATATGCATTGGCAGAAAACCTTTATTTAAAAGGTGAATATCCAGAAGCAAAGAAAACGTTATTGGCTTTAATTCCAGAATTGGACCACACAGAATTTATAGAACAAAAAGCATCCGGTCTGTTATTGCTTTCCAAGATGTTTCAAAGTGAAGGAAATATTGAAGAAGCCCACAAATACGCCATCGCAGCGCAAAGCAGGAATAACAGTTTAGATTCTCAAATACGGGTACATCAGCAGTTGTCTAGTTTAACTTATAACAGTAAAAACTATGAACTTGCACGCATTTATAAAGATTCGGTTATTTTACTTCAGGATAGTTTGTACAGCATAAAAAGCAACAGTCAATTTGAAGCCAACCGCGTAAAATTCGCCATTCGAAATTATGAAATGGAAATCATAGAAAAGACAAAAAATTTTCAAGCTGAACGTAAGCTGCTATACATTTTGTTTGGTGGAATTGTCATCTTGCTTCTTATATTAATTTGGGCTTGGCGAAGCAATGTTATTAAATTCAGGCAGAAAAAAATTATAGCAGAACGAAATCAAAAGATTAAAATGCTGGAGATGGAGAGCGAGCTGGAAGCGAAAAATAGAACGCTAGCTGTAAAAGCATTGAATATGTCTAGTAGAAATGAAATGTTGCAAGAGGTGATTCAGAATATGAAGGAACAACCAGATTTGGCTAACAAACCTGAAATTCGAAATTACGTTTCACAGTTAAACAGATATTTAAAAAAGGATACCGCCAAAGATGATTTTTTATTACATTTTGAAGAAACCAACTATGGATTTTTAAGTTCGTTACGCGAAAAGCATCCAAGTCTCAATGCCAATGATATTCGATTTATATCGTATTTATATATGAATTTATCTATAAAAGAAATATCCTCACTATTAAATATTACGCCCGATGCTTGTAGAAAACGAAAGGAGCGTATCGCAAAAAAAATGAATTTACAAGAAACAGCCGAATTGTTCCCATATCTCTCAACTATCTAAAACAAAGGACTGTCGCAGAAATTATTGCTACATGTCCTACTTATTCGTGTCGGTTTTTGTTTAAAAATGAAATGTATTTGGCAATTTAGCCCTATCAATCATTTTAAATAATTAACACGATGAAAAATCAAATTACGCGCTTCTTATTTTTTCTCCTAATCTTTTTCGCCTGCAGTCCATTCTATGGACAATTGGAATTTGTAGGTTCCTCTGAATACGGAAGAATCTTTAATATTACATACGACCCTCAGGTTGAAAACAAATTGTATGCAACTTCATTAAACAACCACATTCTCGTTTCCGAAGACAACGGAGAAAATTGGAGTGTTTTGTTTTCTATGACTTTTGGAGAGGTTATGGAATTTCAGAACCTGAAAATGACCAACAACAATACGGCCTTGAGTTTTATTAAATACAATCAAGATTCACCAGACAACACAATTTTGATATTTGACTTAGATACCGAAACCATTATTAACGAAATCGAGATACCTGCTATTGCTAACGTTAATACTATTCAATCATACAGTATTTATCCGCAAAATTCTGATATCATTTTAATGAACGCTGTATTGGATTTTGGAACTACAGAAAATACGTACTACACCACCGATGGCGGACAGACTTGGGAAGTGGTGTATTCAAAAACTGACTATGACGATGTTTCTTTAAACAACATTGCAATTAATCCAGAAAACCCACAACACCTAATTTTAACTAGAGGTTTTGGACCAAATGGGGTAGAAGGGGGGATGTTGATTTCTACCGATGCTGGCCAAACCTGGGAAGTAAAGTTGGAGGGTGTTATTTTAAACCCAGTTTCCTTCAATCCGTTTAATACCGATGAAATTTATGCAGGAACAGGGATTAGCTTTGGAAGCACTCCAGAAAACATTTACCGTTCTGTTGACGGTGGAGATTCTTGGGAAACCATTCCTTTAATGTGGACAGCTGGAAACCTGGACAACATCAATTACATCGCTTTTAATCCCAACAATGAAGGAAATATTATTGTTCTTGAAGAAAATGAAATCGTTATTTCTACCGACAATGGTGTTTCGTGGACAAACTATGTGTATGATATGGACGATGCTCATACCTATTATTCAGGTTGGAATCTTTCATTCAATCCATTTAATGAAGATGAAGTATTTATAAATAGCGATTACTTTCCTTTAAAATCGGAAGATGGAGGAGCTACCACGGTATGGAAAAAGAATAATTATTTTAGATCGACAGGAACCTTAGGAATGTTCTCAGGGATTACGGAACATTTATATTACGGAGTTCAATATGGTTATGTACACCGAAATCTTTCTACAGATGTTGAAGAAAACTTTAATATAATGCCTTTAACAGCATACTCTCAGGGAGGTGCTCCTCCGTTATTCGTAGATAAAACAATGGAAGGCAGAGTGTTTATTTTTAGCAGTGGTTGGTTTGGTGCAGACTTAAAAGTTAGCATTGACCACGGCCAAACACAGCATCAAATTCATAATTCGTATATGAGTTATGTAGATGCCTTGGTAGCAAACCCCTTTAATTCCAATGAAGTTTGGTATGCCATGTCTGATAATATGGGCGAAGTGGAATTTTGGAAAGCCGATTTAACCGATTTGGACGCTATTACAAGTACTCCAATTACAACTCCCGAAACAGGAATGGTTAAAGGAATATATTTCGATGAAACTGTTTCAGGTAAAATGCTGATTACCATTGGTACAAATGTTTACAAAACGGAAGATAATGGAGCTACTTGGACCCTTTCTAGCAGAGGTTTAGAAGAATTGGTTGCGGGTGAAGATTTAATTTTGAACCTAACAGTTAATTCCTTAAATACCAACCAATTTAGTATTTCAACCAATAAAGGAATCTTTACCAGTTTAGATGGTGGCGACAATTGGACAAAAATATATGATGGTCTTGTTCACAAAACTTACCATTCTTCAGCTACTGAAGGGCATTTAGTAGGAATTGTTTTCAATTCCCAGATCTCCGAATTTGCAATTGTCTATTCTAGTGATGCTGGAGAAACTTGGGAGCAAGTAGACAGTGAACAGCTGCTAAAAACAGCAGCTACCGATGCTATCGTAAAATTTAAGGAAGATAATGCAGAGGTATATATCGGTAGTATAGACCTTGGATTAATGATATATACAATCGACTTACAAGCCCTAGGGAATGAAGAGATTATTAGGTTTTCTTCTTTAATTGAAGCGTATCCAAATCCAGTAAATGATATTTTAAACCTGAAGAGTGACAAAAATATTATGAACTTAAAATTGTACTCCATAACAGGTCAACTTGTGCTAACAAAGTCAATTGGTAGTGCCACAACCCAAATTGATACTAGCTTTTTATCCGACGGAATTTATTTGCTTAAAATTGAAAACGAAACAGGAATAGAAACCTTGCGAATAGTAAAGCAATAAGTTAAAAGTAACAGTCTATAAAATTAAAAACAAAACACTAAGGGTCTGACTTTTGAGTAAATGTCAGACCCTTATTTTATATTCACCGTCCGTTAGGATGTTCATAATAGTTTACTTATTTGGAAATTTTCTGACCAAAATTTGGAATAACGAAATTTTGAACTCGATTTTTAAGCCGTCCAATTATGTGGGACAATTCAATTTGTTTTGACCTTGGGTTATACTTAGCCTCATCTAAATGCTTAACAAGCCAATTCGCATAGTTTGCGTATTTGAGAATCTTTTTGCCAAAATCCCGAATAAGCGAATTATATGAAGTACGTCCAAATACCTAAAGAGCTATAGAATACCTGAATACAATCGAAATTGCCACAATCCAGGTATATTTGACCTTATATCAAAATGAGCTATAATTTATATTATGTAAAATAGAATATTTCGAAGGACCGCACTACCCAGTAATAATTGAATGGATCATCCATTTCTATGAAAATCAAAAATTGCCCTTCTATCTAGAAGTTTAAAAAATCAAGCCCCTGTTTGGAGGCTTGATGTTGCAAAAAAAAAAAACGACTGACTTTAAGAAATAATACTATTTTTTATAATCCCCATTAAATGCAAATTCATCTTGAGATTTTCGAATACGGATTTCTTTAACCTCTTGCTTTTTTAAATCCCCAGATAAATCCGTTGGATTTCCACCGTAATATCCAAATGCAATTGCTGTGGCGACGTGAAAATCACCTGTAAATTTAAATTCCTTTTGTGCATCTCTAAACCGAACTCCGGCCATTTGGTGTGCCGCAATTCCCATACTATTGGCTTGCATAAGTACGTTGCCCATAAAAAGACCTAAATCGTGAAGCGCGTGAAAATTTTCTCTATCGTTCTTCTCCATTGTTTTCTTAAACGCATTCAACCACAGTACTTGAGAATTACCAGCCCACGATTGATTAAAATCGTCCAAACAGTCGTAAATACGATCGTATGTTTCAGTGCCTTTAATTCCCCAAATAACTCTCCAAGGCTGAATGTTCGAAGCACTAGGCGCCCATCTTCCTGCTTCCAGTAGAATTTTCACTTGCTCCTCCGTAATAGGTCTGTCTGAAAACACTCTCGGACTCCAACGTTCTCTTATAATTTCAAGAATTGGGTATTCCGTCTCTGTAATTTTATTTATCGTTCCTTTCTTGTCCATATTTTGTTTTAAACGCACAATTTACCGCAATCCCTCGCTTCTAAAAACTTTTTAAAAAAGATTTAACTTTAGATATTATTAACATATCCCTATGCCTTTTAAATACTAATTGCTGTTAATTTTGCTTCAAACAAAATCACATGTTAGTCTGGGGAATTTTTATTGCGTTTATCATATTTTTCCTTGTATTGGATCTTGGTGTAATAAACCGTAACCCTCACGAAATCAAAACAAAAGAAGCCGCTTTTTGGACTACAATTTGGGTTGTGGTCGCACTTGGGTTTTCTGGGGTTATCTTTTGGCTCTTTAAGGAAGGATTAGTCGAGAATCCCACGAACTTAACCCCTAACCAAGCCCTTTTAAAGTACATTACAGGGTATTTTATCGAACTTTCACTGAGCATTGACAACGTATTTGTTATTGCTGTTATCTTTTCCTCCTTCGCCATTCCTAAAAAATATCAACACGAAGTTTTGTTCTGGGGAATCATAGGTGCCATCGTTTTCAGAGCTTTAATGATTTTCTTTGGCGTGGCGCTGATCAATAAGTTTGAATGGATTATTTATGTTTTTGGAGTTTTTCTTCTGTTTACAGCCTACCGAATGTTGGTTCACAAAGAGGAGGATTTTGATCCAAAAAAATCGGTAATATTTAAGCTCATGAAGAAGGTTTTCCCTGTGAGTTATAAAATGGATGGGGATAAATTTTTCATCAGACGAATGGGAATCAAAGCCGCCACTCCTCTATTTGTAGCGCTAATAGTCATCGAATTGACGGATATTCTTTTTGCCTTGGACAGCATCCCAGCGATTCTCGCCATTACTTCCGATCCATTTATAGTTTTCAGTTCAAACATTTTGGCTATTTTGGGCCTACGATCTATGTATTTCCTCATTTCCAGAATGTTGGATAAATTTCGATATATCAACTATAGCTTGGTAATTATTTTGGCGTTTGTTGGTTTTAAAATGCTGCTTTCTGATGTGGTGGAGTTCCACGAATTGCTTTCCCTCGGAATTATCGCCCTCTCCCTAGTCGGCGGGGTTGTGGCATCCTTGCTCCTTCCTCCAAAAAGTGAGCTGGAGGAGCCAAAATAATTTCACAAAAAGCTACTAAAAGTTTGGAATGACTTTTTGCCTATTGTATCTTTATTTCCATAACCAAATCACATTTAAATTATGAACATCCATTTTGAGTATCACGATGTGGCAGCTAGCCAAAGATTGGAAGGGCTTGTAACCGAAAGGTTGAGCAAGCTTGAAAACAAATACGACTTTATAGTTAGTGCCGATGTGTATTTTAAAAAACAGAAATCCAGCAATCCTGAAATTGGAAAAATCTGCAGTGTTCGACTGGGAACACCTGGTCCTACAGTGTTCGCCGAAGTTGCCTCTGCCACATTTGAAGCATCCATAGCTAAGGTTATAACTGATTTAGGATCACAATTACAGACGCGAAAGGATAAATTGAAACAACATTAATCATGAAAAAAATGGGAATAATGGCTAGAGATGAGAACCAACTGACCTTAATATATAGTAGTAATACCCGTGTCGGAACGCATACATTGAGCTACCTCACTGGAATTGACAAGCCGTATTTGGCGATAGATTTGGCAAAAACCAAGGTAGCAGATACCGTCTGGGTAGAACTTGCTGAAGCACTCGGAGTGAAAGTTGGAGATTTGGTAGACACAAGAGAATTGGATATTGATTCTGCCTCCACAGAAGATTTCGGTACTCACGACTGGATAAAAATTATCCAAATGAACGATTTTGTAATCTCGAGACCTATTGCCATTCAAGGTAACAGAACCAAACAAATTGATAATCCTACGGAGATTTTAGAATTCTTTGAAGTGGATTCTGCGGGCTTGGAACAAAGTCCTATGGAGGAAAAAGACCTCGATATAGAAAGAACTACCGAACGCGAAAACTTTATTGAAAAGAACGAAGAATAATCATTCCGATTTAACAACTTCCAAAGGCTGTATATCCGGCTTTATTCTTTTGTAAACGGCCAATTGAGGGCGAGTGAGTATGTCATTCATCTCCCCTGTTTCAACCAATTGCATTTTCAATAGAAGGTCTAGTTTTTCTTTGCCAGAAAATTGCGCTTCTATTTTGTATCTTCTGATTAAAAATTCTTCTACTTTTTTTTGAAATAATAATTGCTGCTCACCTGTAAGGGCCAATTCACGATTGTACTCGTTAGTGATTTTAAAAGCTTCGTTTTTAGCCCTATCATTTGATTGCTGAAAAAAGGTATCCTGAGCTAACCCATTGAGGGAGAATAATAATAGCGAAATAATAATAATAATATTTTTCATGACTTTTTATGATTTAATTGTCATGGAAATTACTAAAAATACACTTTGAATTTTATTTTTTTAACTCACTTTAACGGGCATATAATATGATATTAACGAAGCAATAAGAAACGATTAATTTTGAAAAAGATCCTTACTATTCCGAAATTTTCTGCTGAATCAGCGAAATGGCATCGTTTACGTTTCTGAGGTTTTCCATATCCTCATTCTTAAATTCAATGTCAAACTTATCCTCTATATCAAGAACGATATCAACTAGGTGTGCGGAATTTATATTTAGCTCACGAGTCAAGTCGCTGGCGCGGTTTATTTCCTTTGCAGAAACATCTTCAGGCAAATAGGTTTTTATTATCGGTTCGAGTTGGGCGTATATTTCATCCGAGGTCATGAGGTTCTAATTTTTTTTAAAGATAACACATGCGTTCACATCTCCAAAGCCAAAACTCGCCTTGGCTATGGTGTGTAATGGTTTTTCAAGCAGCCTCAACGGGATTTTTTCAGGGGAAATTATGGAGGTTATATTTGGGTGCAAATTTTCACAATTGACATTTGGGAAAATAAAGCCTTCGTGAAGTTGCAGAATTGCCGAGACAATTTCAATACTGCCACTAGCAGCTAGGCAATGACCGATCATTCCTTTCAGCGAATTTATAAATGGAAAATCAGTTCCTTTTCTATTTAGGGCGATTGTCCAATTCTCAATTTCATCTGGATCTTTAATTGTAGCCGTTAAATGTCCATTTATATAATCCACATCTGATGCCTTTATTCCTGCGTCTGTCAAGGCAGCCTTGATACATTTCTGAATTGCCACACTGTTTGGGGCGGTCATGCTCCCTCCTCCTCTTTGACCACCATTGTTTATGGCACCTCCAAGAACTTCGGCATAAATTGTGGCGCCACGCTTTTGGGCGCTTTCCAAAGATTCGAGCAAGTAGGCTCCTGCCCCACTCCCTGGCACAAAACCGCTAGCATCCATACTCATTGGTCCAGCAACATTTTCAGGAGAATCATTGTGTTTATAGGTCGTGACTTTCATAGCATCAAAACCGCCCCAAATATAAGGACCACTATCACTGGTGCTACCGCAGAGCATATAAGTTGCCTTTCCGTTAGTTATGTGCTCATATCCCATCATCAACGCTTCCGTACCCGTTGCACAGGCGGAAGAGTTGGCTGTAACAATGTTTCCAGCTCCAATAAGTCCACCGAGGTACGCACTTACGCCACTCGTCATGGTCTGGGCTACCGAAGTGCTGCCCAAACGACGTACATTATTATCATCAATTCTATAAATGGCCTCACGAAATTTCTCTACGCCACTTGTGCCGCTTCCAAAGATTATTCCCAAGTCCCAGAGCGGGGATTTATCCTGCTCGGCGAC
Organism: Aequorivita sp.; assembly: GCA_048270045.1. Lineage (GTDB taxonomy): Bacteria > Bacteroidota > Bacteroidia > Flavobacteriales > Flavobacteriaceae > Aequorivita. The sequence continues at coordinate 35,727 of JBLWTS010000016.1, read as the reverse complement.
TTCCAGCTTAGCATCTTTTAAAGCATCCATTCCTGCAATAATTCCGTATAAAATCCCACTACTGTTGAAGTTGCGGAGTTGTAAGTCAGAAAGGTATTCTCGTTTTTTCTCCTCCAAAATTTTGGGTTTTGCACCCAATTGACACGAGAAATTCAGATCGCGCAGCTCAGGATAAAAACGGATTCCAGAAACGCCATTTTTTATAGCTTTCCTAAAATCTGGAATGCCCACTCCATTTGGCGAAACCACTCCCAATCCTGTTATGACGACTCTTTTTTTCAATGGGTAATTTTTGCTTTTGAGTTTACGAGTTAAAAAGTTTTTGAATTTATCAGTTTATGGGTTTATGGGTTTAGAAGTTAATAAGTTTAAGACCACAATTTTAAAGTTATTTCACTAATCATTAAACCACTGAATACTGCGTACTTGATACTTATTAATGCTCTAAATTCATTACTACGTTAGCCCGGAGGAAAAGGAACTATCATTCCGCTAATGATTCCTTTGGCTATTATTTCATTTTTTGAATTCAGCATCTTCACTTTGCATTTTAATTTATTGAATCTAAAATATATTTTCTCTGAAACTACCGTCACTTGTTCATTAGGATAAACAGGAAGATAAAAATCTATTTCAGTGCTGCTTAGTGCAAAACTGGATTCTTCTGAATGGTTTTCCTTTGAAAATAGGAAAATCCCCAAGCACACCAGCCCAATCTGCGCCATACATTCTGTCAATATAACCCCAGGTGTTACCGGATTGTTCTTGAAATGTCCTTCATAAAAAAAAGCGTTTGGACTGAACGTATAAACTCCGGAAGCCCCTTCATCTGAAATCGATAACAATTGATCTATAAACATAAATGGCTCCGAATAAGGCAGTTGCGCAAGTATTTCGTGAAATTCCAAATTATTCCTTTTTAATTAATCATAAATCGGCAATCGTAAATCGGCAATCGTATATCTTCAATCATAAATCACCTAAGGCTTTCCCCTCCATCCACTTTGATAATGGTTCCATTTATCCAGTCGGCTTCACTTTTACACAGTAGGGAAACCACATTTGCAACATCTTCGGGTATTGTAAGCCTGTTGAATGGATTTCGTTTTTTGGCCATTTTAGCAAGTTCTTCACTTCCCGGGATTGCGCGAAATGAAGCAGTCTGAGTAGTCCCAGCCTGAACGCAATTGGTCGTTAAACCCGTAGGAGCCAATTCCACAGCCATATTCCGCATCAAAGCTTCCAATACAGATTTCGCCACAGAAACTGCTCCATATCCAGGCCAAACCCTGTTATTTCCTTCACTCGTAAATGCTATGCTTCGTGCTTTTTCCGTGAAGACTCCTTGTTGAACCAAAGATTGAGACCACTCATACCAACTCGTTGCCATTGCGTGGATTGTGATGTCTAAATCTTGTTTTGAGAGGACTTCGTTTTCATTGCCGTACATCTCTTTTAGACTGCCTTTTGCGATACTGTGCAATAGAATTCTAACACTATTTTTCGGAAATTGTTGAACAATCTCATTTCGTACCTCATTGCTTAAAGCATCGTGATTAAACGATTTGACAGTAATTCCCAAAGATTTCATTATTCTTACTTCTTCCTCAAAACTGGGGATATTACTTTTCCTATCTCTGTGGACAATGCAAATATTCAATCCTTCGGATGCTAGCTTTTTTGCGCTGGCTAAACCAAGTCCACTGCTGCCGCCAAGAATAATTGCCCACTCCCCTTTTTCTCGCAGAGAAAGACCATCATTTTTCGATATGTAAGCTTTTAAATTACTCATTATTAAAATCTCAATAGCACTTGTTGTGCGGAGAATCCTGGACCAAAACTAAGCATTAGACCCAAATCCCCTGTTTTAGGTTTTTGATCCATAAAACGCTCTAAAACATACAGCACTGTGGCGCTACTCATATTGCCGTACAATTTAAGGACTTCTTTGGTGTCGTTAATGTTTTTGCCCAAACTGCCGAATAGATCTTCAACTGTTTCTACAATTTTCCTTCCTCCTGGATGAAAAATAAGATGATCAATATCGTTTATTGTCAGATTATTTTTTTTCAAAAATGGATGTATTATCATGGGAAAGTGCTCTGCAATTTTCTCGGGAACGGATTTGTCAAGAATCATTTGAAGGCCAGTGTTTACAAGCTTAAAGCCCATCATATCGGTAGCATCAAAAAAGTGATACATATCTTCAGCTAATATTTTTGGACCTGAATCCTTCTCGTTAGAAGACATCAAAACACAAGCTGCGCCATCGCCAAAGATAGCCGCACTAACGATGTTTACCATGGAGAAATCCTCAAGTTGAAAAGTAGCTGTGGGAGCTTCCAATGCTATAACTGCAGCTCGTTTCCCTGGATTGGCTTGTAAAAAATTTTTGGCATAAATAATACCCGAAATACCAGCAGCGCAACCCATTTCAGTAACTGGAAGGCGCACTATATCTTGCTTCATTTTCAACTCGTTTATCAAATATGCGTCCACGGACGGAATCATAATTCCCGTGCAACTTACTGTAATTATGAAGTCTATATCTGTAGGCATCCAGTTGGCCTTTTCCAATGCCTTTTCAAGACATTGTTTCCCTAATTTGGTAACTTCTCGAATGTATATGTCGTTGCGTTGCTCGAAGCTAGAGTTGGTAAAAACCTCTACCGGATCCATAATTGAGTAGCGCTTATCCACAGCGGCTCCTTCAAAAATTTTTATAACCTTTCGTTGAAAACGGCTATCTTGTCCCTGCATCCATTGCTTTACAAATGGAATTACCTCGTCAGTATTTCTACTAAATTTGGGCAATTGCTTGGCTACTGTGGTTATTCTAACGCTCATATATTTTTTTTGAGAAGCCATTGATAGCGAAATGCCCAGCGCCATTGAATGGAACTAATTTGATTTGGTATTTTTCTTGAAATATCTACAAGTTCCTGTTTTTTGAAACCCCTAGCAATTGATACTAACCCATCATGGCTTGCTGTTTTGGTTTTTAGAAACAGTTTACTCACTATTTTGAATAGATTAAATGCTTGTTTACTTCGATGTAAATCGTTAATTATCAGCCCTATTTTGGTTTTCGTTAAAAAGGTATTTAATATAATTTCAATTTCTTCATTGCTGAAATGGTGCAAAAACAATGTGCATAGTGCAATATCGCAATTTGGAATCAATTTTTTATCCGAAAAAACGTCAACTTTTTCAAAAGTTATGTTTGGGTATTTTTGACTTTCTCTTTCAGCTACCTTTAAAATGTTTTTGTTGAAATCCAATCCAATGCAGACGAAGTTATAATTGTTTTTTCGACCAAAATCACTGCATTTTCGAAGCATTTCACCATCACCACAACCAACGTCTAAAAGAACAATGGCTTGATTCTTTGAATGATTTTTTAATAATTCCTGCAATCCATCAATTGTAATATTGTTTCCTCCTAACCATTTGTTGACAGTTTTTAGATCTTTTAGAAGATTCTTCATCTCATCTCCATGAAAATCTAAATCGTCCATGATTTCTTCTTGACTGGATCTATATTTATTGCTAAACGCTATCATTTTACAGAGCTTCCGTGCGTTTTTTGAATAAGGATAGGAACTAATGATGGAATATATCTTGCCGCAGCAAAACCTACTTTTGTTGCAAATGGATTCATCAATACGCGTTGGATAAACCTTCCAGCTCTTAACCTTTCGGCAAATTCGCGATGCCATTGCTTCGTATATTCCATTTCCAATTTATTTCGGTCATAATCCTTATTCTTGAATGTTGCTTTAAACAATTCAGAGAATATTTGGGAACTTCTAATAGCCATCGCCATTCCATTCCCACAGAGGGGATGAATCAACCCAGCGCTATCCCCAACCATAAAAATATGGTTTTCAACAGGCTTCTTTTTATGAAATGAAATCTGGCTGATGGTCAAAGGCTTTTTAAAAATGGGCTCCGCTTCTTTAAAAAATGTATTTAAAAAGGAATTTTTGGAAAGTTCGATTTTCTGAAAGGTATCGATGTCCTTATACTTTTTAAATGATTTGAAGGTAGCCAAATAACAAGCATTGACAGTATTGGTTTCGGTTTTACTTAGGCCACAATAGCCGCCATTGAAATTATGTAATGCAACTGTATCTTCTGGAAAATCATAGTTATAATGAGCTTTCACGGCAAGCCAAGGCGAATTCTGCCTCATGAATTTTCTGCCTAAAAATGAATCGATATTTGATCTTTTACCGAATGCACCAACCACAAAATCTGCTTTGAAAACCTCTTTTCCTTTAGTTGTAATCAAAAAGTGGCTTTCTTGAAAACTCACGTTATCAACCGTATCATAAATAATTTCAATCTTTTCCTTTACCGATTCGAATAGAATATTGTCAAAGGCAAATCGGCTGATGCCAAAACCCCCAAGTGGCAATTTTACTTTTAAAGGAAGCCCTTTTGAATCAGTTAATTGGAATTTCGATATCTTTTTTGCGCCAATTGAAAACGGATCAATTCCCAAGAAGTTTAGATAAGGCAAAACCTCATTGCTCACGTATTCGCCACAAACTCTATGGTGGGGATAAGGTTCCTTTTCAATTAAACAAACCTTGTAATTCTCTTTAGCGAGTCCTAAGGCGGTTGTGAGACCGGCAAGACCGCCTCCTATAATTACAATATCCCATTTTATCTGGTCAGCCATATTTTGGGATAAAGCTAAAAAAAAATCCCATATAAAAATATATGAGATTTTTGGAGTTAAGCAAAACTGAAATTACTCTCCAGCTTGTCTTTTAGCATCATTCTTCATTTTTTCATTTGGAACGATTGCAAGGTTTACACGACGGTTTTTTGCACGACCTTCTGCAGTACTATTATCTGCTATAGGAGCGTCTTCTCCAAACCAATTTGTAGTAAAACGTCCAGGTGCAAGTCCTCGATTTTGAACAAAATAATTTGTTACCGACATAGCACGATTTTTGGATAAAGTCATATTCATTGCATCGGCTCCTACACTATCAGTATGACCCACCACAAGCACATCGGTATCGGGATATTCCTTTAATACGTTGGCAAGTTTATCAAGTGTAGCTTGAGATGCGGAATTAATGTTATATTTCGCAGTGTCAAAATACACTCCACTGTTTTCATCGAATGTTACAACAATACCATCATCGACACGTACTACTTGAGCTCCTGGAATTTCACTTTCAATTTTCTGAGCTTGCTTGTCCATTTTGCCACCTATTAAAACACCAGCCGTACCACCAACAACACCTCCAACTACGGCTCCAAGGGCTCCATTACCGCCTTTACCGGCATTATTTCCAATAATTGCACCTAGGATTGCTCCACCAGCAGCTCCTATCACCGCCCCTTTTTGTTTATTATTCGCATTTTTCGTTGCCTCACAGCTACTGATACTTATTATCATAGCGAAGGCAAGAAACATAATTCCTAATTGTTTAAAAGTCTTTTTCATTTTTGTTTAATTTTAAGTTTTGATAAAATCTTCATTTATTTTTAATGTTTAAAGGAAGTCACTCCTACTCCTGGATTTTAGAGAAATTCATCATTATTTTAAAAGGTTGTCCATCTAGACTTACCGTCTGTTCCCATTGCATTGAGTTTTCACTCAATTGGGATAGATGTAATCTAAAACCAGTATTGTCTGCTGACTTTCCTTTTGCGTTGGTCGGTTTCAACATAAAATCATATAGACCAGATGCAGGATCAATTTCTATAATGGTAAAAATAAAGTCGCGATCGCCTGTTGGACAATCGGAATTGTCTATGGTGTATTTTCCCGTATTATTGTTTGGAATAAAACGCCAAGTAGAACCTTCTAAACACTCTGCCGAAGTGTCGTTGAAGATAGTGACATTAAAGGTTCCTGACTTGTTATAGGAAATTTGGTCAAGGTTCCAATAACCTTTAATAACTTTTTTAGATTCTTGAACAGTCTTTGGAACACCACAAGACATAACTGTAGCCGCAATTAAGGCTAAAAAAATAAGCTTTTTCATATGAGTTTTAAATTTAAGTTAGGGAAGTTTTTTTTATTTTCTGAATAAACTGGATAGTAAGGATAAAACTAAAAGAACCAAGAAAATCCAAAAAACTATTTGCGCAATGTTCATTGCTGCTCCGGCTAAAGTTCCGAAGCCTAAAATTCCCGCGATCAGTGCAATAACGAGAAAAATAATTATCCAACGTACCATAATATTAAAGTTTTAATGATTAGTGATGGTACTAAATTAAATAACATCCTCTCTGTCTCAAGATTCTTTATCTTAAGTTTAACTAGAGTTGTTAAATTATCAGTAAGAAAGCAAATCGTTCAGGTATTCTTTGAATTTTTCTTTAGGAAGATAATTTGACTCTAGATTCGATGCAAACGGGATAGGAGTTTCCAAACTTGCTACTCGCCGGACTGGAGCATCTAAATACTCAAAACAGTTTTCCATTATCAAAGCCGAAATATCTGATGCCATACCCCCAAATAATGAATCCTCTTGAAGGATAATAACTTTGCCTGTTTTCATGACGGAATTATATATAGTCTGAGTGTCTAAAGGAACTAGCGTCCTTAAATCGATCAAATCTGCGTTGACATTCTTCAATTCATTTAAAGTTTCCAATGCCCAATGGACACCTGCTCCGTAGGTAATAATAGAAATAGCTGTACCTTCTCTTAAAACAGAAGCTTTCCCCAACGGAACTGTGAAATAATCTGTGGGCACATCTTGACGTATACTGCGGTACAAGGCCTTGTGTTCAAAAAACATCACAGGGTTTGGATCCTCAATGCTGCTTGCCAAAAGTCCTTTTGCATCATAAGGAAATGCAGGATAAACTACTTTTAAGCCTGGAGTGTGTGTAAACCAAGCCTCATTGGTTTGACTGTGAAAAGGACCTGCTCCTACTCCTGCCCCACAAGGCATTCGTACTACGACGTCCGCATTCTGACTCCATCTATAGTGGCTTTTTGCCAAATGGTTTACGATAGGATTAAAGCCCGAGGAAACAAAATCTGCAAATTGCATTTCCACCACTGATTTAAAACCATTGATAGAAAGTCCCATGGCTGCTGAAACAATTGCGGATTCGCATATTGGAGTATTGCGAACACGTTCCTTTCCGAAAGCCTCCACAAAGCCTTCCGTAATTTTAAAAACCCCTCCATATTCAGCCACATCCTGCCCCATTATAACTAAATTGTCATGAAGCTCCATGGACTGTTTTAATCCTTGGGAAATGGCATCGATAAACCGAATATTTTCTCGCTGTGAATTTTCTTTAAAATCCTCAGGTTCAAAATCTTTATAAACATCAGCTAACTCCTTACTTACTGAAGATTCAATGTTCGGTTCAGCAAAGGCAAGGTTTAGGTTGTCGTCTATTTCGTGTTTGAATTCGGCCTTGTAGGTTTCTATTTCTTCCTCGGTAATGATTCCTTCGGTCAATAAATATTGTTCATAATTCAGCAAAGGATCACGAAGTCCCCACTCGTCAATAAGCGACAATGGAACATATTTAGTACCACTCGCTTCCTCGTGGCCCCGCATCCTGAATGTTTTAAATTCGAGCAAAATGGGTCTGGGGTTTTCTCGCATGCTGTCCACTAAGCTTTTCAACTTCGTATAAACTTCCAAAATGTCATTGCCTTCAATAATGTGCGATTCCATTCCATAACCTATCCCACGATCGGCGATATTTTCGCAATTGTATTGTTCGTTTGTGGGAGTGGAAAGACCGTAACCATTGTTTTCAACACAAAACAGAACTGGCAGTTGCCAAACAGAAGCAACATTCATCGCTTCGTGAATATCGCCTTCACTTGTTCCGCCTTCACCAGTAAACACTGCGCAAACCTTATTATTTTTCTTAAGTTTATTTGCCAACGCAATTCCATCTGCCACGCCAAATTGCGGTCCTAAATGGGAAATCATTCCAATAATGTGGAATTCTTGGGTGCCAAAATGGAAACTACGATCCCGTCCTTTTGTAAATCCATTTGCCTTACCTTGCCATTGGGAGAAAAGTCGATATAATGGAATCTCTCGCATCGTAAATACCGCTAAATTTCGGTGCATTGGCAAAATGTATTCGTCCTTGTCCAACACAGCGGTAATCCCAACCGAGATTGCCTCTTGTCCTATTCCGCTGAACCATTTTGATACCTTTCCTTGTCTAAGGAGTATGAGCATTTTTTCTTCTATCATACGGGGCTTGAGCATTCCGCGATAAAGCATTTTCAAGGTTTCATTGTCCAGACCTTTTCTGTCGTAATCAAATAGTATATTTGGAGAAATCTCAGGTTTCATCATTTATTGTTTAACGCCCAAAAGTAGAAAAAAAGCTGATGTTTTGCATGCTTTCATCTGTATATAATATTTGATGCTTCCAGTAAGGTTTTGATCCCAATAGGTATAGAGGTAATTGGATATACACACTAAATAATAGCCCCCCTTGGTCTATTGCAAAATTGGGCTATACCAAAATATTGACATTTCTGAAGCTGAATTTAAGGTTATGAAACCTAAATGTAAGGATTTGGAGAGCAAAAATGAATGTTTTTCTTCTTTAAAAAAGCTAAAAGATTAGTCAGACAGATGGATAATAACAATTCATATTTGCAATTGTCTTGAACTTAAAGACAATGAATTTGATATATTTGTAAATTAAAACCGAACGCAATGAATAATATCCCGAGTGTAAATTTGGCTGATTTTCTTTCCGAAGACCCAAAAAGAAAGCAAAAGTTTGTCAACGAAATAGGTAAGGCTTATGAGGAAATAGGCTTTGTATCGTTAAAAAACCATTTTCTTAGTGATGAATTAGTGGAGGAACTTTACAAGGAAATTAAAGCTTTCTTCTCACTTCCGATAGAGGATAAGAAAAAATATGAAATTGAAGGTCTTGGTGGACAACGGGGATATATTTCCTTCGGAAAGGAACACGCAAAAGGCAAGAAAGAAGGTGATTTGAAGGAATTCTGGCATTTTGGGCAAGAACCAAGTGCAGACGCAAATCTTATAGAGGAATACCCTAAAAACGTCCAAGTAACGGAACTTCCAGATTTTAATCGTACAGGAATGGAAGCCTATCGAATGCTCGAAAAGACAGGAATCTATGTACTTCGAGCTTTAGCTTTATATATAGGACTGGATGAATTTTACTTTGACCATTGGGCCACAAACGGCAACAGTATTTTACGCCCCATTCATTACCCTCCAATTACTGAAGAGCCAAAAGGTGCTGTAAGAGCAGGCGCTCACGGAGACATAAACCTTATCACTTTATTGATGGGGGCTTCCGCTGGGGGACTTCAAGTTCTAAGAAACGACGGTGTTTGGTTGGATGCAATTCCGAAGGAAGATGAATTGGTTATTAATGTAGGCGATATGCTTGAAAGGCACACCAACAATAAACTGCGCTCTACCATCCATCGGGTTGTCAATCCGCCCCGTGAAGACTGGGACAATCCTCGTTACTCTATTCCATTTTTCATGCATCCCCGCAGCGATATGAAATTAAATTGTTTGGAAGCCTGTATAGATGATGAACATCCAAAAGCTTTTGATGATATTACAGCAGGAGATTTTTTGCATCAAAGATTAGTGGAAATTGGCCTTATAAAGAAGTAAATAGTATTCAGTTGCAGTTGGCTGTATAGTGACAACCATTGGTGTCTTTTATCTATAACCCAAACAGTGCTTTTAACCAAAACCTAGTATTTTGAAATCTTTAGAAGAGCAATTAAAAAGCCTATTTCCAGAGCACGAGCCAGGTGATGCTCCTGAAATAGAAGAAGAAAGAACACTTTGGCTCCAAGATGAGCCCTTAATTTGCAAATACGAAAAACGAAAGGGGAAGCCAATTACAATTATTGAAGGTTACACCGGCGCTGAAGCAGATTTCAAAATGCTCGCCAAGGAACTGAAACAACTCTTAAGTGTTGGCGGAAGTTTCAAAAATGAAAAAATCATCATCCAAGGCGATTATCGCGATAAGATCATGCAATTCCTAAAAGATAAGGGATTTAAAGTGAAACGGGTTGGAGGGTAAATTAGTGGTCAGGCCTTCGGTACATTTTGAAAGCGGAAGGGTTTTGATAGTTTGATTTAATTGATATTGTCACTTTCAAAACACTCTGTCACCCGAATAAATAATATTTCGTTCGGCAGTAGTTAGTAGATATGTTAAGGGTACAGCTCATAAGCTTTTAAAATCCAATCATTTAAACACATTAAACATTTTGAAAACAAAAAACATACAACCCAGTGAACTGATTCTTACCCCAGAAGGTAAAATCTATCACTTGAACCTCGCTCCTTCCCAACTAGCTACGACAGTTATTACCGTTGGAGATCCTGGACGAGTAAAAATGGTCTCTAAATATTTTGATACTATAGAAACTACTGCGGAACACAGGGAATTCAAAACCCATACGGGGACTTATAAAGGGAAACGCATTAGTGTGGTTTCCACAGGGATTGGCCCAGATAATATTGACATTGTATTCAACGAGCTAGATGCTCTAGTAAACATAGATTTTGAAAAGCGAAAAGTAAAACCGAAACTGACCTCTCTTGATATTATCAGAATAGGCACCTCTGGCGGATTGACACCTGAAGTTAGCGTTGACAGTTTTTTAATTAGTGCTCTGGGAATTGGCCTTGATAATGTGATGCATTATTATGCCAAAACAGATAAAATATTCAACCGCGAGTTTGCTCAAGCTTTTATAAACCATACGGAATGGAATCCAGACAACTCCGTTCCTTATGCCGTTGAGGCGGACAAAGAATTATTGAAAAAGTTTTCCTCCGAGAAGACTATTCGGGGCTGCACAATTACCAATGTGGGCTTTTATGGACCTCAAGGTAGAGTGTTACGCGCGAAACTTCAGGATGAAAATCTGAATGAAAAGCTGACCTCCTTTAGATATAAGGACTATAAGATTACAAATTTGGAAATGGAAACCGCCACCATGTACGGTTTGTCCAGATTACTTGGCCACAATGCACTTTCAATGAACGCCATCATCGCCAATCGAGCAACGGGCAGTTTCAGCCAAGATACCAAAGCTACGGTAGATGCTCTTATTCAATATACCTTAGAAAAAATAGTAGAATGAAAAAAATCGTCATCGGAGGAGTTCCTGAACATTTCAACTTGCCGTGGTATATAGGTTTGAGAGATAAGAAATTTCAGAGTAAGGGCATCAATTTGCGTTGGAAGGATTTTCCGGGAGGAACGGGCGAAATATCTGAAGCCCTCCGTGAAAAGGAAATTGATATGGCAGTAGTTCTTACCGAAGGGATTATTCGCGATATTATTAATGGAAATCCAAGTCGCATAGTTCAAGTGTTCGTCGTATCTCCATTGTTATGGGGAATCCACGTGGCGGCTGATTCAGAATTTGAAGAAATTTCGGACTTAAAAGGAACTGACGCGGCTATCAGTCGATACGGTTCCGGATCCCATTTAATGGCTTATGTAAATGCTGAAAATCACGAATGGGATTTGCGAAAGGATTTGAATTTTAAGGAAATAAAAGATTTAGAAGGTGCTTTAATAGGGCTTCCCAACGGAGATGGCGATTATTTTATGTGGGAGAAATTCATGACAAAACCACATGTTGATAATGGCACTTTCCGTTTAATTGGCGAATCTCCTACTCCGTGGCCAAGTTTTGTAATTGTTGTGAGAAATGAAGTTCTTGAAAACAATTCGGATGCAATCAGGTCAATTTTGGAGGTCATCAACGAAATCACAACAGACTTTAAAAACATTCCATCGATTGTGGAAACGATTGCTGAACGATATGGGCAAGAAACGGAAGACGTTCAGGAATGGCTAAAATTGACTCATTGGAGTCAAAAACAGCTGAAAGTAGAAACCCTTGAAAAAGTTCAAGATCAATTACTAAAACTTGAGTTGATTGAGAATAAACTACCTGCTGAAAAACTTCTCCATAATTTATAAAAATATTTAATCCCCACGCAACCTCTTGGAACCTTCTGCATCCTATATGTATAAATCCAATTGTTATGACTACATTCTTGATTGTTTTGGGTGCGTTGCTAGTTGTAAATGTCCTTTTGTTGCAGTTTAGTTGCAACGATTCCACTGATGCCGAAGTTCCCGAAGAAGAATAGAATCTACTCCTCTACCCCATTTCCTTTTTACCATTTCAATACGCTACCAAGAAATTGGTTTTTTATTGTTTCCTAATAGATAATCATTCGCTTTACTGAAATGCTTATTGCCAAACCAATACCCGCGATTCGCTGCCAATGGGGATGGATGGCCACTTGTAAGAATCAAATGTTTTGAACCGTCTATCTTTTTTCCTTTCTTTTTAGCAGGACCTCCCCAAAGCATAAAAACCAATCCATCTCTTTCCGTAGATAGTTTTTCGATTACCGAATCCGTAAACTTCTCCCAACCTTTCTTTTGATGGCTTCCAGCTTGATGTTCCCTAACTGTAAGCGTGGCGTTCAACAATAATACTCCTTGGTTTGCCCATCTTTCCAGATTACCGTTATTGGGAACTGGAGAATTGACATCTGTTCTGATTTCTTCAAAAATGTTTTTAAGCGAAGGTGGAACTTTTACTTCTGTCCCAACAGAAAAACACAGACCGTGAGCTTGATTGGGACCGTGGTATGGATCTTGTCCAATAATAACTACTTTCACATCATTAAAAGGAGTGTGATTGAAAGCTGAGAATATTTTATCTTCTGGAGGAAAACAAAGTTGGGAAGCATATTCGTTGTTTACAAATTCTATTAAATTCTGAAAATACGGCTTTTCAAATTCCTCATTTAAAACCTGTCTCCAGCTTGGGTCAATAATTACCTTCATTATCCTTACTTTTGCGTAAAATTACAAGAAATACGACTCATGGGGCGCATCGCTAACAAAACATTGGAAGATCTCGAATTTCCTGCGGTCCTAAAGCAGGTTTCAGAAAACTGCGTTACCGAACCTGGGAAAGAGGAAGCGCTTTCTATCACTCCATTTCAAGATTTTTCTGAAATAGAACCAGAACTTCAACGTGTTAAGGAATTTAAATCTTCTTTTATTGGCGATAACCCAATTCCAAATCACGGCTTTGAACCTATCTTTAAGGAATTGCACTTACTCGGTATTGAAAATAGTACTTTGGAAATTTCGGGTTTTCGAAAAATCCTTTCTATTTCGGATACTACACGGATTCTTTTGAATTTCTTTAAAAAATTTGAAGAGTTCTATATTCACTTAAATGCTTTTTCAGAAGAAGTGAACCATACTCCCGCAATTTCTGAAAAGATTAACCAAAAAATCGATAAGTACGGCGAAATAAAAGATGATGCATCCCTCGAACTAGCTACTATTCGTCGAAGATTAAACGGGATAAAGGGGAAAATTAATTCCTCTTTCAATAAGGCACTTTCACAATACATTCAAAATGATTATTTAGATGAAATTCGTGAATCGGTAGTAGAGAATCGTCGTGTATTAGCTGTAAAGGCGATGTATCGAAAAAAGATTAGAGGTGCAGTTTTGGGCAGTTCAAAAACCGGAAGCATCGTTTATATCGAGCCTCAGGAATCGCTGGAATATGCCAACGAGTTGAGCAATCTTTTATATGAAGAAGCAGAAGAAATAAAACGGATTCTAAAGGAATTGACTGAATTTGTCCGTCCTTATGCAGAACTTCTTGCGAGTTTCCAAAGCTATTTGATTGCCATGGACGTGCTTTATGCCAAGGCAAAATACGCCGCCAAAATCCATGGCGTTTTACCCATTCTCTCTTCCGAAAAGAGAGTTTCACTTATTAAAGCCTATCATCCGTTATTACTTGTTGCAAACAATAAAAGGAAGCAGAAAACCTTCCCTCAGTCCATTGAATTGGTGCCCGATAAAAGAATCATTGTAATTTCAGGGCCTAATGCGGGTGGAAAAAGCATAACGCTAAAAACCGTGGGATTACTTCAGGTGATGCTTCAGAGTGGAATGCTCATTCCTGTTGAACCTCAAAGTGAAATGTGGTTTTTTAAAAGAATCCTTACCGATATTGGCGATAATCAATCCATCGAAAACCATTTAAGCACCTATAGTTACCGACTTAAAAAAATGAATCAGTTTTTGCGAAAGTGCAATGACAAAACCCTTTTTTTGATTGATGAATTTGGAACAGGTAGCGACCCTGAACTCGGTGGTGCTTTGGCTGAGACTTTTCTAGAAGTCTTTTACGAACGGAATGCTTTTGGAATCATCACAACACACTACAGCAATTTAAAATTGCTAGCAAACGAGCTTCCACACGCAATCAATGCAAATATGCAGTTCGACAACAAATCGTTGGAGCCATTGTACCATTTACATTTGGGCGAAGCCGGAAGCAGCTATACTTTTGAAGTTGCGCAGAAAAATGGAATCCCATATAGCCTTATCAACAAAGCAAAGAAGAAAATTGAAGGCGGCAAAGTGCGTTTTGACAAAACGATTGCCAATCTTCAAAAAGAACGTTCCACTTTACGAAAGACTTCCGAAACCTTAAAAACAGAAGCGGAAAAGGCGAGAATTGGAAGTCGGCAGTTGGAAGAAGTAAATGCCCGCGTCCAAGAAAAACTGGAAAGCTACCAAGAGTTGTTTGATGCCAATCAAAAACTAATCAGTCTGGGAAAAAAAGTGGATTCTCTCTCTGAAAAGTATTTCAACAACAAACAAAAAAAGCAGCTGATTGACGAACTGATGAAGTTGGTCATGGTTGAAAACAGCAAACGTAAAAAACTGACTCCTAAGGTCAAAAAGGCCGTAAAAGCGAAGGAAGTAGAAGTCATAAAAGAAGTGGAACAGAAGGTCGAAGTCATTCGGGAACGAAAAAAGATAGAAAAAGAAAAAGCTAAAAAACTACCTCCGCCCAAACCTAAAGTCACTTTAAAAGTCGGCGATAGAGTGCGAATGTTGGAAGGTCGTGCCATTGGAACGATTGACACCATAGAAAAAAATAAAGCCTTCGTAAACTATGGAATTTTTACTACGAACGTAAGTCTGGACGAATTGGAAAAGGTTTAAGAAGTTGCAGAATCCAGTAACAGTTGGCAGTAACTGAACATTGAAATTATAGTAAAATGAAGCAAAGCAAAACACATAAAATAATCCTGTTTGACGGTGTTTGCAATCTTTGCAATGGAGCCATTAATTTTACCATCAAAAGAGATAAGAAAAATATTTTCAAATTTGCCGCCCTTCAAAGTGAAATCGGGCAAACGCTACTTTCCAAATATAAAATCAACACCTCAGAGGTTGATTCTATCATTCTAATTGATGGCGAGAATTATTATGTGAAATCTTCAGCTGCCCTCCGTATATCCAAACATCTTTCTGGAGGTTATCCCCTGCTCTATGGGTTTTTGATTCTCCCAAAATTTATCCGCAATGCCGCTTATGACTTTATTGCGAGAAATCGCTACAAATGGTTTGGGAAAAAAGAAAGTTGTATGATTCCCACTCCTGCGTTGAAAGAAAAGTTTTTATAAATACTACCTGTTATCTATCAGATCGAATTGGAATGGTACGCAGCCTAGGCTGTTTTTTCCAAATAAAGGTATAAAGCCACATTAAAGTAAATGAAGGAATTATATCGGTGTAAGGCAATATTTCCTCAAGAAACACAATAACCGCTGCTATATTTCCTTCTGTACCTTTATACATTTTCTTCATTTGCCGTGCTGCAACGGGCGCCCATAGTAAATCCAGAAATGGGCCTACTATTGGAATAGCCATAGAAATCATTCCTATTAGATCGAATATGATTCCCCGTTTAAGCAGTTTATATTTATCGCTTGTCATTTTTTGAACAATTAAATTAGTTATGTCAGAATCAAAAAATGTTCCAGAAATTATGACAGGTCATGGCTTATCAGTTTCAAAAACTCATTTCTTGTTTCAATAGCTAGGAATTCTCCACGAAAACCAGATGTCGTGGTTACACTATTTTGTTTTTGAACCCCGCGCATCATCATACACATGTGCGATGCTTCAATTACAACTGCCACTCCTTTAGGCTTTAAAGTGTCATTGATACATTCCAAAATGTCGTGCGTCAGCCGTTCCTGTACTTGCAATCGACGTGCAAACACATCAACCACGCGAGGGATTTTACTCAATCCAACAATGTGGCCGTTGGGAATATATGCTATATGTGCCTTCCCAAAAAATGGAAGAATATGATGCTCGCAAAGGGAATATAATTCAATATCTTTTACAATAACCATATCGTGATAAGCTTCCGCAAACATGGCGCTTCTCAGTATCTCTGCCGGATCTTGGCAATTCCCTGAAGTAAGAAACTGCATGGCCTTGGCGGCCCGTTCAGGAGTCTTCAAAATTCCTTCACGACTAATATCTTCGCCTATTGTATTAAGAATTTTACTGTAATTTTCAATTAAGTTATCTGTGACGGGTTGGTCGTATTCTTCAAAATATCGGTATGATGACATATTCGTTGCGAGTAGTTTAAAAATTTGATAGTCAAATGTAATTTTATAAATCGGGAAATAAAACAATATTGGCTATTGAATTGCAGAATACGGCTATAAATAGTACTTTCACAATCTAAATATTTCGAATGATAGAGGCTCAGAACATTCATAAATATTACGACAGTCTTCACGTTTTGAAGGGTGTTGATCTACACATTAAGAAAAGTGAAATCGTATCTATCGTTGGTGCTTCTGGTGCTGGAAAAACTACGCTTTTGCAAATCATTGGAACACTCGATGCCCACCATAATGCCAACAGCAAGCTGGTAATAAATGGGGTAGATATTAAATCTCTTTCGAGTAAGAAATTGGCGAAATTCCGCAATGAAAACTTGGGGTTTATTTTCCAGTTTCACCAGTTACTTCCTGAATTTACTGCTTTGGAAAATGTTTGCATTCCAGCATTTATAAAAGGTACTCCAAAATCTGGAGCCATTAAAAAAGCGGAAGAGTTGCTTTCATTTTTAGGGCTTTCTCATCGTAAAGATCACAAACCCAACGAACTTTCCGGCGGGGAGCAACAGCGCGTAGCTGTAGCCCGAGCCCTAGTCAACGACCCTCCCATTATTTTGGCGGATGAACCCAGTGGGAATTTAGATACCGAAAGTTCCGAAAACCTTCATAATCTATTTTTTAGGTTGCGGGATGAGTTCGGACAAACTTTTGTAATCGTAACCCACAATAAAGATCTCGCCAATATGGCCGACAGAAAATTGGTAATGCGGGATGGAGTGATAGCACATTAATGACAGCCTTTCAACGTATTAAATCTAATTATCTCCAATTAAATAATTTCCTATATCCCAAAGAAATAATTATAAATGGATAAACTTTCTCTTAAAGAGTTTCTTGATGAAAAAGTTGCACTTTATAACAATCCTCGTTTTATAGAGACAGATCCCATTCAAATTCCACATCAATTTTCTACAAAAGAAGATATTGAAATAGCAGGTTTTTTGACAGCTACAATTTCTTGGGGAAACCGAAAAAGCATTATCAAAAACAGCAATCGGCTTATGGAAATAATGGGAAACTCGCCCTATGATTTTGTGATGAGCTATTCTGAAAATAATTCAGAATTACTTTCAGACTTCGTCCATCGCACGTTTAATAGCGATGATCTAGCTTATTTTATTCAAGCACTTCAAAATATTTATAAAAACCACGGAGGTTTGGAAAGAATATTTAGGGTAAATAAAAAGAAGGATTCTCTTCAACCGTCGATTCATCAATTCAAGAAAATTTTTTTCCAGTTACCTCATTTACCCCGAACTGAAAAACACGTAAGTGACCCATTGAAAAACTCGGCCGCCAAACGCCTTAATATGTTTTTGAGATGGATGGTTCGCAATGATAACGCAAGTGTCGATTTCGGGATTTGGAAGGATATATCCCCTTCCCTACTTTCATGCCCCTTAGATGTTCACAGTGGAAACGTAGCCCGTAAACTAGGCTTGCTGGAAAGAAATCAAAACGATGCTAAGGCTTTGAGAGAACTTGATAACTCCTTAAGAGCACTAGATTCCACAGATCCCGTAAAATATGACTTTGCCCTATTTGGTCTAGGTGTTTTTGAAGGGTTTTAACACAATCGGTAACTCGATTGAATATTTAAATTGTAAGAGTTACGATGTTTTATAAAATATTGTATTTTTATCCACAATCCTCAAACAACGATGTTTTGGAGATTATGACAAAAGAAGCTTGAATTGTGATAAAACCACCATTTCCCCCAGATGAAAAACAGCGACTAGCGGCTGTGAGGTCATACAATTTGCTCGACACGCTCCCAGAAAAGGACATTGACAATATTACCACCTTGACTGCAAGTATCTGCGATGCTCCCATCGCATTTGTTACCCTTCTGGATTCAGAGAGGAATTTTCTGAAATCACAACATGGTATCGTTTTAACTGAGACTCCTCGCGACATTTCCTTTTGTGGCCATGCTATTTTGGAAGATAAAGATATTTTTATAGTTGAAGATGCGCGGAAAGATCCACGCTTCAAAAACAATCCTTTCGTTACAGAAAATGGAGGTATTTTTTATGCTGGGGTGCGCCTAATGAGTCCTGATGGATTTGCATTGGGAACACTATGTGTGTTTGACCTTAAACCGCGAACCCTCGATGAAAAACAAAGGAAAACCCTCATAGCCCTCGCCTATCAAGTTGTGAATCTTTTTGAATCAAAAAAACGAAACAGAATCTTGGTTGCAGTTCAAGAGGAATTGAAAGAACGTAATGAAGAACTGAAACATTTTGCAGGCGTCGTGTCTCACGACATGAAAATGCCTTTGGCCAACATGATTATTACTTCGGATATGTTACAGGCAAAATATGGAGCCTTACTAGACGATCAGGCAAAGAAGTATCTGAATTACATCAAACAATCATCTTTTACTTTAAGCGAATATATTTCTGGATTACTTGAACACTACGAGACAGACAAAACAGCTTCTCACACAGAGGAGGTATTCGATAGTCAGGACCTTTTGGAAGATATCATTGAGCTTTTGAACATCAACGTTGATTGTGAAATAAATCTACCAGAAGAAAATATTGAAATGCAAGCGAACAAAGCTGCATTAGAGCAAATAATCCTCAATCTGGTAAATAACAGTATAAAATACAATGACAAGGAAAAAATAAAGATTGACATTGACTGTTATGAAAAAGATGGGATTTATCATTTCACTATATCAGACAATGGTATAGGAATTCCCAAAAAGGAGATTCCACTTATCTTTGAATTGTTTGGAACCCTGGGAGTTCTGGATAGACAGGGCAAAAAAGGAAATGGAATTGGCCTTTCTACCGTTAAGAAATTAGTAACCAAATTACATGGAGAAATCGAAGTCTCCTCAACCCTCGGAGTAGGCACTACTTTTGAATTTTTTATCAAAAAAAATGATGGTGTGGAATAATGCGGTTTAAGTGCTTGGGATTTGCTATTATTACATTTCATTTTTTACCTTTGAAAAATATTTTCAGGAATGCTGTTTAAATACCCAGAAATTCTCTTCGCGCTTTTCCTGCTGCTCATCCCAATATTTATCCACCTTTTCCAACTAAGGCGCTTTCAACGAGTTGAGTTTACCAATGTCGCTTTTCTGAAAAAAGTGACTATCCAAACCCGTAAAAGCTCCCAAATCAAAAAATGGTTGACCTTGTTGATGCGGATGCTTGCCCTCGCCTGCGTTATCATTGCCTTCGCACAGCCTTTTACCGCTTCCAAAACCGCGTTGAGCACCAAAAAAGAAACCGTAATCTATATTGACAACTCCTTTAGCATGCAGGCCAAAGGAAATATGGGCAATTTGTTGGATCGTGCATTGCAAGATCTTTTTGAGAAAGGGGGAACAATCGAAAAGTTGAGTTGGTTTTCCAACAATTCCGAAAGAAGTAATAGTTCGTCTCAAGATTTTAGAAACGAAATTCTATCAATCGGATATTCACAGAACCAATTAACTCCTTCTCAAGTACTGCTGAAAGCCAACCAGGTTTTTTCTCAAGAAAAAGACGTTTCAAAACAATTGGTCTATATCTCCGATTTTCAACAAATGGAAGCCTTTCCAGAAATCTCGGAAGATATAAAGGTTGATGCAGTGCAGCTCAAGCCTGTCAAAGCTTCTAATATTGTGATGGATAGTTTGTTTGTCGTTTCCAAAGATGCCACTTCAACCCAGTTGAAAGTTTTGGTTTCAAAACAAGGCGATGCAAGTACAGAAGTGCCTATTTCTCTTTTCAACAACGGAAAGCTCGTAGCCAAAACCGCTGTCGATTTATCGCAAAACCCACGCGGATCAATAACTTTTGATATAGACGCTTCCGAAACTTTCATCGGAAAACTTGAGTTTGCAGAAGCCAATATACCCTTCGACAACAACTTGTTTTTCAGCATAAACAAACCTGAGAAAATAAAAGTCTTGGCTATCAACGGAACGGATGGCAACTTCCTGCAACGTCTTTTTGACAAGGAACGGTTTGAGTTTGAGCAACAGACTCTCAATACCTTGGACTACAACCAAATTCCCGATAAAAACTTTGTTGTCCTCAACGGTTTACAGGAAATTCCAACTTCCTTAACTACCGCATTAAAATCTTTTAGCGATGCTGGCGGCAGTTTGCTGATAATTCCTTCACAAGAAGCAGCGTTGAACAGTTACAACAGGTTGCTTTCCGCAATGGCAATGGGAACGTTTTCTGAAGAAATTTCACAGGAAAAAAAGATTACGAAAATCGTTTTCTCCCATCCGCTGTTTCAAGGGGTTTTTGAGAAGGAAGTCGCCAATTTCCAATACCCGAAAGTCAATTCAATTTACGATATAAAAAGTACTGCCACTCCTGCCCTAGCCTTTGAAGACTTGCGGCCCTTTTTGCTTCAAAGGAACAAAACGTATTTGTTTACCGCGGCTGTCGACAAGGAGAATTCAAACTTTATCAATTCTCCCCTAGTAGTTCCCACGATATACAATATGGGCTTGCAAAGTCTGCCGTTACCGAGTTTGTATTATATTATTCGAGACCAAAATACGTACGGTGTACCGGTGCAATTGGGGCCAGACCAGATTCTAACGTTAAAAGACAGCACCGCACAGTTTATTCCGATGCAACAGACCAAGGCCAACCACGTGTTAATCACAACGACCGACCAACCAGAGAGCGCTGGCAACTATCAACTAACCAAGGATAACGAAGTTTTGCAACACGTGAGTTATAATTATTCCAGAAAAGAAAGTAGGATGAATTACTTAAACGCCGAGGATTGGAATGGCGCAAACGTTCACAGCTCTGTTGATGAACTTTTTAATTCCCTTTCCGAAGCAAGTTCAATCAATAGTTTCTGGAAATGGTTCGCTATTTTTGCATTGCTCTTTTTACTTTGTGAAATGCTCATCTTGAAATTTTTGAAATAGAGGAAAGAAATAATTAGAAGAGGAAAATCCTGAACTTTGGCATTCAAACTTGATATAGAATATTGGATATGAAAACACTACTGAAATCCGCAACCATTGTCAATCCTTCATCAGCGCACCATTTAAAGAAATGCGATATATTGATCGTCAATGGAAAGATCGAGAAAATAGCTTCCTCCATTCCCTCTTCTGAAAAAACAAAAGAAATTTCATTGCCAAATCTTCATATTTCCGAAGGTTGGTTTGACAGCAGCGTGTCTTTTGGAGAACCAGGCTTTGAGGAACGCGAAACCATTGAAAATGGATTAAAAACTGCCGCCCACAGTGGTTTTACGGGAGTTGCGGTAAACGCAAACTCTTTTCCAGTAACCGACAGCAAGGGACATATCAAGTTCCTGAAATCGAAAGCCGAAAACAGCCCTGTAAACCTCTACCCTATTGGCGCGTTAACGCTGGGCAGCAAAGGGGTTGATTTGGCTGAACTGTTCGATATGCAAAATGAAGGTGCCATATCTTTTTATGATTATAAACATCCAGTTGCCAACGCAAACCTGCTAAAGATTGCCTTGCAGTATTGCCAAAACTTTGATGGCTTGGTACAATCATTTCCCTTTGAAAAGTCGGTCGCTAGAAACGGCGTCGTAAATGAAGAAGTAAGCGGAACAAGATTGGGGCTGAAAGGAATCCCAGCACTTTCCGAAGAACTTCAGATAATTCGAGACCTCTATCTTTTGGAATATACCGGCGGACGACTTCACATTCCTACCATTTCGACCAAAAAGTCTGTGGAACTGATTAAGGATGCAAAGAAAAAGGGATTGAACGTAACTTGCAGTGTGGCGATTTTCAACCTTTCTTTGGTAGATAGTGTCTTGGAAGAATTTGATACAAACTACAAACTCCTGCCACCTTTGCGAACCCAAAATGATATAAAAGCCTTAATAAAAGGACTTAACGACGGCACGATTGATGGAATAACGAGCGATCACAACCCTTTGGATGTGGAACGGAAAAACGTAGAATTTGACCGCGCAGACTTCGGCAGTATTGGCTTAGAAAGCTGTTTCGGCGCACTCAACAAGGTTTTGGGATTAGAGAAATCTATAAATGCACTCACAGGTTTAAAAAGCACTTTCAAAATTCCGAAGGGAAAAATTGAGGAAGGTCAAATGGCTGAACTCACACTTTTCAACCCAGAGGAAGCTTGGACGTTTTCCGAAAAAGAGATTATTTCTACCTCCAGAAATGCAGCCCTGCTCGGAGCAAAATTAAAAGGAAAAGCCTACGGCATATTCTCCAAAAACAACTTGGTACTAAACACAATATGAACAATACACCCCTCGGAAAAACCACCGCTTTAATAGCCTATGCACCTTTTGTTGGGTTTTTCATCGCCTTTTTTATAAACCAAGAAAAGCGGCATCCGTTCGCAACTTGGCATATAAAAAATATGTTCGGACTCTTTCTTCTCTTCATCTCTTCCTTGGTCATCCAATCCGCCATAGACTATACCATTGGGGACATTGTCTGGGCTATATGCTTTGTGCTATGGATTTTCTGCTGGATCCAAGCCTTTAGAGGACAAGAAAAAGGAATTCCTGTTTTGAGTGAAAAATTTCAGGAATGGTTCACTTTTTTGAGTTGAATCATTGCAATCCATTGGCTGCGTTACTAAAATCTATTCCACATTGCCTTAAACGCATTTAAAGAATCCGAAAGCACCTTTCGCAATCTACAGCTTCACTTCCACAATTGCCCTTTAGACTCATATAATCATAATTGTATTTCGTGCATTGGCCATTGTGTCTCGCGCAAGAACAATTTTGTCTCAAGTACGGTCAATTTTGTCTCTCACAAGAGCAATTTTATCTTACACAAGGTCAATTTTGTCTCACGCAAGAGCAATTGTATCTCACGTACGATCAATTTTATCTCGCGCAAAAGCAATTGTGTCTCACTTAATATTCTTTTTATCTTTGTTAAGAACATTTTTGTCTTCTTTAAGAGTAACTTTGTCTCGCTTTTGAGTAATTTAGTCTCATTTAAATCCAGTTTATTATTTCCTAATCGCAATCCAATCATCCGCTTTTAAGGCTCAATCATACAAAATTGAAACAAGATTTAAAGAAATGCCATTTCTAAATTTCTTTCACAGCTCTCCGTTCTCCGTTCTCTGTTCTCTGTTCTCTGTTCTCTGTTCTCTGTTCTCTGTTCTCTGTTCCCTGTTCTAATTTCCCTATTTAATCTTAAATGTGTACCAATTCAAAAGACCTTGCCTATTTTTGCGCTATGGAAAAGAAAAAATTGACTTTAGAACACAATTATAAGGCCGCCAAAAATCCTTCAGGAACACCACCGGCTATTATTATGTTACACGGCTTCGGTAGCGATGAGAACGACCTATTCTCTTTTGCCAGCGAATTGCCCGAAGAATATGCAATCATCTCCTTAAAAGCGCCAATCAAGATGCAGCCTTACGGAAATGCTTGGTATAATATCTATTTTGACAATTCACAAGGCAAGTTTAGCGATGATGACCAGGCCATCGAGTCGCGAGAACTGGTTTTAAAATGTATTGATGAAATTATTGAAGAATATCAAGTTGATAAAAACAATATTACACTCTTGGGTTTCAGTCAGGGAACCATTTTGAGTTTCGCCGTAGCATTGAGCTACCCTGAAAAAGTAAAAAATGTTATTGGCTTAAGTGGATACATCAATCAGGATATTCTGAAGAAGGACTACGAGAAAAACGATTTCAGCCGACTTAAAGTTTATACTTCCCACGGCTCTGTTGACCAAGTTATCCCTGTTCAATGGGCTCGAAAGACCAAACCCTTTCTCGAAAATTTGAATATTGATTGTGCGTATTCCGAATTTCCTGTGGGTCATGGCGTAGCTCCTCAAAATTTCCAAGAATTAAAAACGTGGCTAGGGAAGCAGTAAATTCATAACCGAAGTCCATATAGCTTCGGTTTGAAATTATTCGATATCCTTTTTACTTAGATTTGGATATAACAACGAGGCAATTGTGTTCAAAACAAGTCCATTCTCCTTGTCAATGGAATATTCTAAAATCATTTCGCCCCAATAAGTACCATCTGTGAAATCAGCTTGAATCCACTTATGGTTAAGAAATTTCAACTTGTTTATCTTCATATTACCGTTCATACCTTCAAAAGGCACCAACGGATTATTACCCTTCACTAAGTTTTGATCATAGATTTGATCTGAAACAAGTGCCTCAATATCGGCCGCTTCGTATCCAAAACTTTCAAGATAAGACATTGCATTCTCATTCCCTTGAAGAGCGAAATAATTGAGATCCCCAACTTTTTCATTTAAAACCGAAATGGAATCCTTCGCTGTATTTACTTGTGCTCGCAAGTTTTCAATTTTGATATCTTGGGCTTCAAAAATGCTCTTTTGGTTCATATATTGGAAAATAAGCAACAAAAGCACAAAAAGAAATAAATAGAGAAATATTTGGCGTTTCATAATCAAATGGTAATTGTTAGTGTATCATAAGCGAGATGGACGTTTTTTGGAAGTCTTTTTTCAACTTCTTCGTGAAAGCCCATCTTATGGCTTATGTGGGTAAAGTAAGCTTTTTTGGGCTTAATCTTATCGACAAAATCAAGGGCTTCGGCTAAATTGAAATGGGAATAATGCGGTGCTTCGTGTAAGGCGTTTACAACCAACACCTCTGTGCCCTTAACTTTTTCCATTTCCTCTTCAGAAATTGTTTTCACGTCAGTCAAATAAGTAAAGTTTTCTATCCGGAAACCCAAAACAGGCAATTTTTCGTGGAAAGCTTCGATAGCGACTATTTTCTTGCCGCCAAGATCAAGCACCGAGTTTTTGTCTATTTCAAATTGTTCAACATTTGGCGCTCCAGGGTATCTGTTCTCTGTGGCGAATACGTATTCAAAGCGCTTGTGCAAAGCATTAAAGACGCGTGGATGGGCGTAAAACGCCAACTTTCCTTGCATAAAATTGAAGGGACGAATATCGTCTATTCCTGCGGTATGATCACTGTGCTCGTGAGTTATAAGAATGGAATCTAGTTTTTTTACGTTTTCTCGCAGCATTTGCTGTCTAAAATCGGGGCCACAATCAATAACGCAAGAATAATCATCCCAAGTCATCAAAATGGAGACTCTCAAGCGCTTATCTTTAGGGTCAGTACTTTTGCAAACGGGATGGTCGCTTCCTATAACAGGAATTCCTTGTGAGGTTCCCGTACCGAGAAAAGTAACGGTAATTTTTGACTTCATCAATTCTTATTTTTTGAAATATTTAGAACCGAAGAGACAACCAAAACAAGCATTCTTTCGATATTTAAATAAATTAATAGCGACCGTTTCATTGATGCAAAAATAAAGTTATTTTTCTTGTTTGCCTATGGTATTCGCTACCTTTGTTTCTAAGAAAACTGAACATTATTATGCCGGATACGATATTAGGAGACAAGGAGTTTGAAGATATCCCCTCCATAAAAAGTAAGGCTTTACGAATAAACCTGAACGAAAATATTTATGGCAGTTTTGCTGAAATTGGCGCAGGTCAGGAAACAGTGCGAAATTTTTTCAGGGCCGGAGGTGCTTCGGGAACCATCGCCAAGACAATGTCTGCTTATGATAAGGATTTCAGCGATGCTATTTATGGGGTTGAGGAAGATGGCAGGTATGTTACAGAAGCCAGACTCATAAAAATGCTCTCTCACGAAATCAATCTCGTAGAAGAGCGAATTGATCGCGAAAAATATCCAAACAAACTCTTTTTCTCTTTCGCAAACACGGTTACTACCATTGATTTTGCTAAGCAATATAAAGGTCATGGTTGGGTGGGAATCCGCTATCAAGTGGATCCGACGGAGGATTACAACGAAATTGCCCTTCACGTGCGTTTTCACGAAAATGACGCCCAGCTACAACAGGTTACCTTAGGCGTTTTAGGGGTAAACCTGATATATGGAGCCTTTTATAAATATGATCAGCCCAAAAAGTTGTTGCGTTATCTTTATGACCATATTGATAGGGATAAAATTGAAATAGATACCATCAATTTTTCCGGACCCAAATTCCAAAATGTTGACAACCGATTAATGAGCCTTCAGCTTATAAAAAATGGAATGACCGACGCTGTAATGTTTGGTCCCAATGGTTATAACATCCTTCCTGCAAAAGTTCTTTATAAGAAGAATATACTAGCGTTCAGAGGAAGTTTCAGACCCGTAACAAAGGTCAACATCGATATGTATGAAAAGGCTTTTAAAATGTTTTTAAACGAAAACAGGGTTGAAAAAGACCGCACAGAAGTCATTTTTGAAATAACTCTTTCAAACCTAAGAGCTGAGGGCGAAATAGACGAAGAAGATTTTATGGATCGAGCCAAACTGCTTTGTAATTTGGGTCATACCGTAATGATTTCAAACTTTCAGGAATATTATAGATTGGTGGAATATTTTGCGCGTTATACCAAAATGCGTATGGGCCTCGCAATGGGCGTGAACAATTTGATCGATATTTTTGACGAAAAGTACTACCGTCATTTAAGCGGCGGAATATTAGAAGCCTTCGGAAAACTATTTTATAAGGATTTGAAGGTCTATCTCTACCCTATGAAGGATTCAAAAACAGGAGAATACATCAACAGTGAAAATTTGAAAGTGCATCCTCGTTTGAAGGAACTGTACAAATTTTTTAAGTATAACGGAAAAGTCGTAGATATAACCAACTACAATCCTGAATTTCTTGATATCTTCTCCCGAGATGTGCTTCATAAAATAGAAAAGGACGAGCCCGGTTGGGAGAAAATGTTACCCGAAGGCGTTGCGGAAATAATCAAGAGCAAACAATTATTTAATTATCCGCGAACTCCCCTGAATACAGAAAGCTAGTCCAAAATCTGTGCGGCGTGATCCTTGGTTTTTACTTTCTCAATAACACGCTCCACGGTTCCTGTTTCGTCTATTACAAAAGTCATACGGTGTATTCCATCGAATTTCCTTCCCATAAATTGCTTTGGTCCCCAAACACCGAAAGCATTGATTACTTCTTTGTTTTCATCAGCTAATAACGGAAAAGGAAGCTTGTATTTATCTGCAAAATTTTTTTGCCGCTTCTCGCTATCGGCACTTACGCCTAAAAGTTCATAGCCTTGTTTTTGGAGTTCTCCGTAATTATCACGAAGGTTGCAAGCTTCTGCCGTACAGCCTGGAGTACTGGCTTTTGGATAGAAAAAAACAATCCATTTCTTGCCTTTATAGTCTTCGGAGTTAATGGTATTTCCATCTTGATCATTTACTTTGAAGCTTGGCACCTTATCGCCCGTCTTTAATGTTTTCATTATCCTTATTTTTGTATAAAAGTACTTTAAAATGACCAAAAAAGAAAAAGTTAGTTTCGTAATAGAAACTCTAGATAGGCTCTACCCACAAGTACCCATTCCCTTAGATCACAAAGATCCTTATACCCTGTTGATTGCGGTACTTCTCTCTGCTCAAAGCACGGACGTTAGGGTAAACCTAATAACACCCTTGCTTTTTGAAATTGCAGACAACCCGTATGATATGGTAAAACTGACAGTAGAGGAAATCCGTGATATTATTAGGCCAGTTGGCTTATCTCCTATGAAATCAAAAGGAATCCACGGCTTGTCGCAAATATTAATTGACAAATACAACGGGCAAGTACCCGCCGATATGGAAGCGTTGGAGACATTTCCCGCCGTTGGCCATAAAACAGCGAGTGTGGTAATGAGTCAGGCTTTCAACATACCTGCTTTTCCAGTGGACACACATATTCATAGGTCGATGTATCGGTGGGGACTTTCTAATGGAAAAAATGTGGTACAAACAGAAAGAGATGCGAAACGCTTGTTTCCAAAGGATATTTGGAATCTTATTCATCTTCAGATTATATGGTATTCTCGACAATATTCCCCTGCCCGAGGTTGGGATTTAGATAAAGATATAATTACCAAAACCATTGGCAGAAAGAGTATTATAAGAGATTATCTAAAGAATAAGAAGAGATAAAAAACATCTTCCATTTAGGAAAAGTTTTTTAAAAAACTTCGGGTCGTGGTGTAATTATTGTTATTAAAATCTATTTCGTTCCGTGGGTATCGAATAAGTAAATCAAGCTTGCCATCGTGGCAGCTCCTAATTCCAATTCTCGTTTGTTTACTATTTTAAAATTATCGGAAGCGGCGTGATGATAGTCAAAATAGCGCTGACTGTCTGGAACCAAACCTGCCAGTACATCAATATTACCTTTCATGGGATTGATATCGGCTCCTGCATATCCTTTTTCAAAAAAGTGAATCAAGTAAGGTTTAAATAATGATTCCCAGCTTTTAACTTGTTCGAAATTTGCATCACTTGCATCTATAGTAAACCCTCTGGGAGTAAATCCTCCAGCATCACTTTCAATAGCAAACCGATGTTTTTCCCCTTTTCGTTTTATTTCCTCAGCATATTTCCTTCCGCCACGGAGTCCCTTTTCCTCGTTCATAAATAAAACTGCACGGATAGTGTGTCTGGGTTTATAACCTAGTTTTTTAAATAAGTGAAGCACTTCCATACTCTGTACCACTCCTGCGCCATCGTCTTGCGCGCCATCACCAAGATCCCAGCTGTCAAGGTGGGCTCCCACAACCATGTACTCATCGGGATACGTACTGCCTGTTATCTCACCGATCACGTTATAACTTTGGACATCGTCCCAGGTTTTACAGTTCATTTTAAAATAAAATTTCAAATCAGGTTGCAGCTTCAACAAGCTGCTTAAATACTCTGCACCATTGGTACTTATGGCTGCTGCGGGAATTTGTTTATTCTTGAGCGTATCGCCGTAACTCATCGCTCCTGCATGTGGATAATCATCCATTCTTAGAGTTAATGATCTCACTAAAATTCCTACAGCACCATATTTTGCAGCTTCCGCAGCACCCGAATATCGCTGATCCGCTGCACCACTATAAGCCATAAATGTCTGAATTAAACTGGGATCCATCGGTCTATTAAAGAACACTATTTTTCCATCCAATTTTTCCTTTCCAAGAGAAGCTAGCTCTTCAATGCCCTGAACTTCCACCACTTCTGCCTTTATCCCTAGATTAGGAGTGGGTACTGAGCCACCAAGTGCACAAATATCTGTTGTCGACTTCTGACCACCCGCCGTTTCTAAATAAGCATATTCTTTAAAGCCTCTAGTCCATCTAGGAACCATTACGGGCTGAAGCCATACTTTATCCAGTCCAAGTTCATTAAGTTGTGCTTCTGTATATTTCACAGCGATTTCTGCCTCAAGAGAACCCGAGAGCCTACCTCCTATTTCATTGGCAATATGATCGAGCCATTCATAGCTTTTACCTTCAGTCAACACAGTAGTGTAAAGGCTTTTGAGCATTATAGAATCTTTGGATGTGGTCTGTGAAATCCCTGCCATAGAAAAAGCAAGGAGGAAAATATAGAGAGAAAGGAAACGGTTTTTCATCATTTGATTTTAAATATAATAAAAGCTTCGAATGGCATAAAGAAAAATATGCCCATCGTTAAAATTAACATTAATCATTCATTAGTCGTTCCCTGTATTCAGAAATCTTAGCTTTGATGTTTTCGTCTAATTCTGGTTCTTTAATATCTTTATATTTTCTGAGCTCTTGAAGCATTATTTCAGCCATAATTACCCGAGCTGTTTCTTTACTATCTGAAGGAATGATGAACCATGGAGCTTGTGGTTTTGAAGTACGGTTGATAGCGTCCTCATAGCACTTTTGATAATCATCCCATAGCTCACGCTCATCCAAGTCGCCAGGGGAAAACTTCCAGTTCTTATTGGGTTTATCCAGCCGTCGAAGTTGTCTGAGTTTCTGCTCTTCTTTTGAAAGATTTAAAAAGAACTTAAAAATGATGGTTCCGTTCTCTTCAATGGTGCGTTCAAAATCATTTATCTGCTGGAAACGTTGTTCCCAAAATGATTCGTCTATGTCTTCTAAACCGTTCACTTTGGGAATGTTTTCTCCCAAAATATATTCAGGATGCACCCGTGTGACAAGCACATTTTCATAATGAGTCCGATTGAAAACCCCAAACTTCCCACGCTCAGGTAGGGCGATGTAATGTCGCCAAAGATAATCGTGGCGTTTTTCGAGAGCGGTTGGGGTTTTGAAACTATGAACCACCACTCCTCTAGCGTTAAAATCTTTAAACACCTCACGAATTAAACTATCTTTTCCTGCGGTATCCATACCTTGAATACAAACGAGCACAGCGTATTTCCCGTGGGCGTAAAGAGTATCCTGAAGCTCGCCTAGCTCCTTTCGCGTTTCTTTTAGTTTCTTTTTCAACTTCTTATCTGAAGCGTTAAGATCCCATTTAGTTTTTGTATCGCTGATGTTGATTTTTTCAGAGACCTTGAAATCTTCTATTTTAATCTCTTTCATTCTGATTCAATTTGCATTGTTGATCCTTTCTTTATTTACTGGCAAAAAGCTTCACATCCTCCTCACTAATTTCTTTTCCGCCCAGGATAATCAGGCGTTCTACTACATTTCGTAGTTCTCTAATATTTCCAGTCCAATCGTATTCTTGTAGAAGTTTTACTGCTTTTGTGGAAAATTTCTTTTGGGCGGTTCCGTGTTCTTTTGAAATTTTTTCCGAAAAATAATCAACTAAAAGTGGGATGTCCTCCTGACGCTCCTTAAGTGCGGGAACTTTAATGAGAATAACCGCAAGTCTGTGGTAGAGGTCTTCTCGAAAGCGTCCTTCCTCAATTTCTTTCTTTAAATCCTTATTTGTGGCTGTGATTACCCTAACATCTACTTTGATGTCTCTATCACTGCCCACGCGCTGAACTTTATTTTCTTGTAAGGCTCGCAATACTTTGGCCTGGGCGGAGAGACTCATGTCTCCCACTTCATCTAGAAAAATGGTGCCTCCATTAGCAGTCTCAAACTTTCCAGCGCGATCTTTGTTTGCTGAAGTAAAAGCACCTTTAACATGTCCAAAAAGTTCGCTTTCTATCAATTCACTCGGGATTGCGGCACAATTCACTTCTATCATCGGCCCGCTACTTCGATCACTTTTTTGATGAAGCCAATGTGCGACTAATTCCTTTCCAGTTCCATTGGGGCCAGTTATAAGAACGCGCGCTTCAGTTGGAGCCACCTTTTCGATCATTTCCTTGATTTTTTCAATGGCCGGAGATTCTCCAATCATTTCATAATTCTTGGAAACTTTCTTCTTAAGTCGGGCGTTTTCTACAACTAACTCTTGTGTATCTAAAGCTATTCGAACGGTATTTAGCAAACGATTTAAATCAGGCGGTTTTGAAATATAATCAAAAGCTCCTAAACGCATTGTATTTACGGCTGTGTCTAAATCACCGTGCCCAGAAATCATCACTATCGGGATTTCAGGTTTTATTTTTTTAATAGCCTCCAAGACTTCAACTCCGTCCATTTTGGGCATTTTGATATCGCAAAGTACCAAATCGAAATCCTCCTTTTTAATGATTTCCATTCCTGCCACACCGTCTTCTGCCTCAAAAACCTCGTAACCTTTATTTTCCTCGGTCAAGATTTTATTTAGCACTCGTCGAATGGCCGCTTCGTCTTCAATTATAAGTATTCTTGACATTTAATATTTGAATTTTAATCCAGCCCTAAAATATGGGGAATTTTCTGTATTTATCTTATAGATTTTTTTACCATCGCCATCCTCCAAACGAAAATCATTATAAACTGAATGTGCGGCATAAGCATAAAATAGAAAATGCTCAGTAAAAAAATGTTCATATCCCAAACCTAGTAACACGATAGTCTCCTGAATGCTTTCTGCAAATTTTCCATCAGGATTTTGGGACGGTGATTTCGGCTGAAAGTTGTATTGGATATTGGCATAAACATTATCTATGGTCGCGAAAGCCTGAATAGCATCTTTGTGGCCATCATTTAAATAATGTCGAATATTTGTTTTTGGAACTCCAAGAGTATAAGTCCAATTGGGTTTAAATTCTTTGAAATAATTAAGAATTGGCAAAGGATACCATCTTCCTGGGGTAGTCGAATACGTTAAACCTGCAATAAATCGGTAAGGCTTCTTCCCTTCTTCTGGATTCTTTTTCCTATCGTTAATAACGTAGGCACCCACTTCATAAATAAGGTCGTCTCCAACTAAGGCTCCTTCCCAATCGGTTTGTATCTTAACACCTGCTTTCACTCCAAAACGCCAATGTTCGCTATGCTTCCAAACGTATCCTGCATAACCATCCACTTGCTGTGTGGAGGTTACCAAGTGGTTGTCAAAAGACGTAACATCCGAAGGATCCTCAATGTTTATATCCACATACCGATACTCAAATCCAATAACAAAGAGTCTGGTCTTTTCCTTATCTAAAGGTATTGGAGCTTGTAACAAAGCTCGGTAACGATTAATGGAGTTTGCAGATTTTGAAAAAGGAAGATATAGATATTCCACACGAGCCAAATCGGTAGTCTGGGACGTCATAACCATTGCAAAAAGCAATAGCAGTATAGTTAATGCTCTTTTCTTTCTCATAAAATAATTCTTTTTTCATCATTAAATCTATCCTCTAGGATGTTATTCCTTCAAGAATTTTTATTTTAATATCGTAGCCACTTAAATAGTTCCTTGTAAGTCGGTTTCTTTCCATACATCAAAATTCCCACACGATAAATTTTTGCTGCGAACCAAACTGTTCCAAAAAATGTAAGGAAAAGAATTAAAACCGAAATTAACTGTTGCCACAACGGAACTCCAAATGGAATCCGCATTAACATTACAACCGGCGATGTAAATGGAATGTAGGAAAAAACTTGAGCTACCATTCCGTGAGGATTGTCTATTACTGTAAAAAGGCCAACGTAAACCGCTAGAATAAGTGGCATTAAAATGGGCATCATAAATTGTTGAGTGTCTGTTTCACTATCAACCGCAGCTCCAACTGAGGCATAAAGCGAGGCATACAATAAGTATCCTCCCACAAAAAACAGAATAAACATTACAATTAGATTGGCTATTGGCAAATTATTAATCTCATGCATTACATCTTGAACAAGTTGCTGCGATCCTCCATCTACACTCTGTTCAATAACCTGTTGTGAGGAAGAAGCTCCTCCCATATCAAGCCCAAAAACCGAACTTACTGCGGTCATTAGGATTAAAATGAGAGCAACCCATATCAAAAACTGTGTTAGTCCGGCTAAGGTAGTTCCGAGAATTTTTCCTAAAAGCAATATTCTGGGTTTTACCGATGATATAATTACCTCAATAATCCTGCTTGTCTTTTCTTCTATTACACTTCGCATAATCATGTTGCCATAGATTATGATAAACATAAATAGTAGATATCCCGCTGCACCTCCAAAAATAAGCTTCAGACCTGATCCCATTTTAGATGTTTCCTGTCCTTGGAAGGTTTCTTGGTTTGCATTAATATCTATATGAAGATTTTTGATTGTCTGGGAGTCAATTCCTGCTTCCTTTAATTTGAGAACATTAACCTTTGATTCCAACATGTTGTTGATGTCCTGCATCATCGAAAGAGATGGAGAATCTGCGGAGTAAAAAGTTATTCCTTTTGAGAATGACTCAAGATTGTCGGTCTTCGGAATGTACAAAAGACCATAGATTTCAGACTTTTCGGCTTCGGTTTTTGCTTCTTGCAAAGAGGTATCAAAAAGCATTTTATATTTAGTATGTGGCGAACTGACAAATTCCTCAGTAAACAGACCGCTTTCATCCAAAACTGAAATTGTTCTAACCGTATCGTTGTTTAGGCTTGACAAATAGGCGACTAGCGCAAATATTCCCACAAAAATGAGCGGACTCAAAAAGGTCATGATTATAAATGACTTGTTTCGAACTTTGGTAAGGTATTCCCTTTTAATTATTAGAGATAGATGGTTCATCACTCTTTAGTTTTTTTGAATGGTTTCAATAAAAATATCGCTGGCAGATGGAATTACTTCCACAAAATGAGTCAATTGACCTTGTGTGGCGAGGTAGTTAACCAAGTCATTTCCTGAACTTGAGTCAGGGAGTTTAATATTGTACTGTAATTCGTCATTAATACTTTTGAAAGTTGCTGGAAATATTTCAAACTTTTCCTTCAATGCAGCCGTAGTAGCCACGTGATCATGAGAAATAAGTCCAATTTCAAAAGTGTTACTCTTGTACTTGCGTTTAATATCTATCAGGCTTCCGTCCAATATTTTGTTAGATTTATGAATTAATGCAATATGGTCACACATTTCTTCCACGGATTCCATTCGGTGCGTAGAGAAAATTACGGTTGCACCGTCATCTCGCAGCTTTAATATTTCATCTTTAATTAGGTTGGCATTTATAGGATCGAAACCGCTAAAAGGTTCGTCAAAAATCAACAGTTTCGGACTGTGAACCACAGTTACCACAAATTGTATCTTTTGTGCCATCCCTTTAGAAAGTTCTTGGATTTTCTTATCCCACCAATCACCTATCTCTAACCGATCAAACCAATACTTCAATTTAGTTTTGGCTTCCTGTTTTGAGAGACCTTTTAGTTGAGCTAAATATAAAACCTGCTCTCCTACTTTCATCGATTTGTATAAGCCTCGTTCCTCGGGAAGGTATCCAATGTCGCTAATATGATGTGCCTGGAGAGGTTCTCCATCCAAAATCACCTTCCCCATGTCGGGCATTGTAATTTGATTAATTATCCGAATCAAGGTTGTTTTTCCAGCACCGTTGGGGCCCAACAGACCAAAGATGCTTCCTTTTTCCACGGTTATGGACACATCGTTTAACGCTTTGTAATCCCCGTAATGCTTGGAAACATTGATGACCTCTAAAAGTTTTTCCATAAATTTTAATTGAAGTATGTAAATATATTGAATTGAAACACGGCTATCCGAAATGGACGTAAGATTTATGATTATTTTTGCAATTACACTGGAATTATTTTATGTGTAAGTAAAGATATATCCGATGATGAATCATTTTAACGAATTAGCATAAAGTTAATTGAATTGATTAAACGGCTTCAAATGCTTCCGAAATAAAAAACCTGTCGCGGTTACGAAACCTGACAGGTATGAATTCTAATCTATTCTGAATTATTTTAAACCTTTTAGGCTTGTCTTTAGCATCTCTATTTTTGCTAAAGCATCTGCTTCTTTTTGTCTCTCCAAAACAACGACTTGCTCTGGAGCGCCGCTCACAAACCGTTCATTTTTAAGTTTACCCTGAACGCTTCGCAAAAAACCTTC
>JBLWTS010000015.1:0-45663 GCA_048270045.1 Aequorivita sp. | reverse complement strand
ACAGGATGTAATGGAGAGATTTGTATAAACCAGACATAGTTTTTCTAGGGACGAATTTAGAGTTTTTAGGGAAGGGATAAGTAAAACATCTCAAGGAAATATCCCTTGAATCTAGGTGTATTTCAATACAGTTGTCTGAACCTGTTTTAAATAACTGGAGCCAAATAGATTCAAATGAACAAGTAAATAATAAAGTTGCCACAAATCCAAACGGTTTTTCCATCCTGATTGCAATGGGAAAAGTGAGTCGTAAATCTCGAATGTAAAATGTTGGAAGCCTCCAAAAAGTTGCATCATGGCCAAATCCATTTCTCTAGGAGCGAAAGCGATGGCTGGATCTATTAAAACAGGCTTGCCATCTTCAGAAACTATATAGTTTCCGCCCCATAAGTCTCCGTGAATCAATGAGGATGGTTCTTCAGGGATTTCTTCGAAAACGTTTTTATAGAAAAGATCTAGGTCCTTAAAATGGAACCCATTATCCGAAGCCATTTTAAATTGCGGTTGTAATCGTAACGAAATATAGAATTCCGAAGCTGTTTCGCATTTCGAATTTAATTGCGGTAGGCTGCCAATATAATTATCGTGATCTAATCCGAAATAGGGCTGACTGTTTTGATGAAGTTTGGCGAGATAGGAAGCAAAGTCGGTCCAAAAGGTTTTGGTTTTATTTCCTTCAGGAAGAAATTCCATCAATAAATAGGAATTGTTTTCAACGGTATCAGTTGAAATTATCTCAGGAATTCTAAAGCTTTTCGAATTACGAAGAAGTTCTAAACCTTTTGCTTCTGCCTCGAACATTCCCGGAAATTTAGAAGCGTAATTCAATTTTACAACAAAACTTCCCTCTTGGCATTTCAGAATAAAAACGTCATTAATATCACCACCCGATAAAGATTTCGCTTCAATCAGGTTGAGGTTGTTCTGGGATGTTATGTTTTGAAGTGTTTTATTCAAGAGCAGCTAAGACCTCACAGGTTTTCAAAACCTGTGAAGTCTAATAAATTTACGTGCTTACTTACGTACCCAAGTTTCATACGTAAAGGCATATTTGTGTTTTGCGTCCTTTTCGTGTTTTTCTTCAGAAATAAGTTTCCATTCTTCTTTTGAGAATTCTGGAAAAAAGGTGTCGGCATCATCAAAAGTAGCATGAACGCGGGTAAGTTCAATTTTATCTGCAATGTCGAGTGCCAACTTGAAGATTTCGCCTCCGCCAATTACAAATATGTCTTTTTTTGAGGCGGCTTTTTCAATGGCTTCTTCCAAACTGTGAACTACTACAGCACCTTCTTTTCCATAGTTTTTGTTTGTAGTGATTACAATATGAACCCTTGTAGGTAATGGGTTGGGGAAAGACTCAAAAGTTTTTCGCCCCATAATAATAAAATGATGACTTGTGATTTTTTTGAATCGTTTAAAATCATCGGGTAAGTGCCAAAGAAGGTCATTATTTCTGCCGAGTTCATTGTTCTCGCCAGCAGCGGCAATAAGTGTTGTCATTTTTTGTCTGGGGGTAAAGGGTTGTTTAATGAGTTTTGCTGCGATTCAAATCTTGAAGTAGGTAGCGGTAGCTCAGCATCTACTTTCTTTTGGAGCTCAACCATCTTTTCTGCTTGTCGTATTTTCAGTTTTTCCAATTGTTTGTTTTCCCATTCTTTCCCCATAAAAGTATTCATTACAAACACGTTTAATACGTGGATTAAAAGAATGAAAGCCCAAATTAAAATGGCCCAAACGTACCAACCGTTTCCCAAACGATCTTCTCCTACTTTTAGAAATTCGTCTAAAACGATGAAGAGAATGGAGCCCGCTAAAAATATCACGAAATGACGCATCAAGTTTTTTTTCTGATTTACGCGTTTACGAGCATATTCATATTGTTCCCTTTGCTCGGAATCAATTTTTTCTGGATTTTTAGTTTGGGAAAACATAGTTGATTACTTTTATTGGCTTACATTAAAGTATTTATTGCGTCGAGTAAAGATACCTAATTTTAGCTATTTAAATATCCCACCTATGGAAGAAATACGAAAACACTTTCCCGCCCTCTCCTCTTGTATTTATCTAAACACAGCTTCAAACGGCATTGTTCCTAAACCTGTGATTGAATGGCGGCGACAGCACGATATGGATCTGATGAACCACGCCAGTGTTTTCCGCGATAAGCACAAAACTCATATTGAGCAAATTCGAAAAACAGTTGCGGATTTCTTTAGTGCATCGGTTTTGGAAACGGCACTTATCCCCAACTTTTCTTTTGGTATAAATATGGTTTTGGAAGGACTGCCTGAGGGCCAGAAGGTTCTGCTGCTAAAGAATGATTATCCGTCTGTAAACTGGCCTGTGGAAACTCGTGATTTCAATGTTTGTTATGCGGAAATTGATGAGCATCTGGAAAAAAATATAGAAGAAGCGGTAGCTAAACATCGTCCTGAAATCTTTGTGTTCAGTATGGTGCAATGGCTCAGTGGAATTAAAATAAATTTTGAATTCTTAAAACAGTTGAAAAGCCAATATCCTGATTTGTTGATTATTGCCGATGGAACGCAATATTTAGGAACGGAAGATTTCAATTTTACGAATAGCGGTATAGATGTGATGGGTGCCAGTACTTATAAATGGTTGACGGCGGGTTATGGAAATGGTTTTTTGATGATTAAAACAGCAGCGCGGAAACGAATATTTCCGAAAACGATTGGTTTTAATTCTGCTGAAAGATTTGAAAGTGAAGCGACCGATACAGCTTATATGAAACACTTTGAGCCTGGCCATCAGGACACTTTGAATTATGGAAGTTTGGAACAGTCTATTTTCTTTGTTGAATCTATAGGCAAAGAGCGGCTTTATGAAAATATCAAATCCATTTCCTCCAAAGCGAAATTGCGTTTTGGCGAAATGGGTATATTGAAAAACGACACGCTGCTTCGTGAAAATCATTCCTCAATTTTCAATTTAAAGGGAGATAAAATTATGTTTGACAAATTGAAGGAAAATAATATCATCGCCTCGTTACGTGGCGGAGGTATTCGGGTTAGTTTTCATTATTACAACTCTGAGGATGATTTGGATAAGTTGGTTGAGGTTTTGAGTTGATGGGTATATAAGTTTAAAGGTTTATAAGTTTAAGAGTTTAAAAGCCTGATCGCCAAACTAATGATTAGCTTAAAGTTTTTCCTGCAAGGTCTCAAAGACCTTGTAGGTATTTTCCCAAATAATAGAGTTAGGTGTTTAAATCTGTCTGTTTAGATAATTTAATCTATTGGAAAAGTATCTAGTTATTTCTCGATTTTTACTCCTTTCCAAAAAGCAACATAGTCTTTTATGGATTCAGCGGGCTTTTTAGGCTCTGGATAAAACCAAGCAGCATCTAGGTCTTGTTTTCCATTCACTTCCACGGAATAATAAGAAGCATCTCCTTTCCACGGGCAGTGGGTGTGGTTTTTACTTTTCTTAAAGAACTGAGATTTTATGGATTCAGGAGGAAAGTAATGGTTGTTTTCGATTACAATTGTTTTGTCGCTTTCAGCAATTATTTCATCGTTCCAATATGCTTTCATTGTATTTAAGTTTATTAGTTTGAAGTTTAGAAGTAAACAATGTTTGAATTCTTATGCTCTTTTAAAAACATAATTTTTGTAATGTTCTTCCTTGTCAGTGAAGGAGGTTACGATTTCAAGCCCCGCTTCTTCTGCTAACCACGTTACGGTTTTGTCATCGTACTTTTGTGAAATTTCCACGTGGATGCTCTCCCATTGGTCAAATTGGATTTTTAGTTGTAATTGATCAATCTTTACTTCCATCGCTTGCGTAGCGACTAAAAAGCTTTTCGCTGTTCCTGTTTCAGGATTGTAGCTTTCCCAATGTATAAATTTTTCGACATCAAAATTTCCATCAAGTTCACGGTTTATTCGGGTCAATATATTTTTGTTGAAAGCTTCGGTAATGCCAGTTTTGTCATTATAAGCATCCAGAATGGTATTCGGATTTTTCTTTTGGTCAAAACCCATGAATATTAGATCGTCAGGAAGTAGCGTGTCTTTGAGTTGTCTAAGAAAGTCGATAGCTTGAGGATGGCGTAGATTTCCAATATTGCTTCCAAGGACCATTATTGCTTTTTTGCGTTTATTGAACCCTTTCAATCTTTCCAGCACTTCGAAGTATTCACCCACTTCGGCATCAACATTCAAATTAGGCATTTCGTGGGCGAGGTTTGTGGAAAGTAATTCTATTGCATTCTCGCTAATGTCTATGGGTTTATAAATAAAGTTAAATTTATTTTTGGTCATGTACTTTAGCAGGACCTTAGTCTTCTTTCCATCTCCGGCACCGAGTTCAATTAGATCCAATCCGTTTTTCCTATCCCTAAAAAGTTCTCCAATAGTATCTGTGTTGTTGGATATAATCTCAAATTCACAACCCGTCAGGTAGTATTCGGGCATTGCCATGATTT
Organism: Aequorivita sp.; assembly: GCA_048270045.1. Lineage (GTDB taxonomy): Bacteria > Bacteroidota > Bacteroidia > Flavobacteriales > Flavobacteriaceae > Aequorivita. Next base: position 41,213 of record JBLWTS010000015.1, on the reverse strand, counting down.
CTTGGAAAAGACTATCTCCTTTTTTATCGTAGATATACTTTGAGTAAAGATATTTTGGGAAATCAGTTAGCCCTGCATGAACATCTCTTTTAAAAGCGGTGTTGCGTATTGTTGGTGGGTTTGTGTCCATATTTATTCTTGTCGTAATTATTTGGCTAACCTTAATCCTGTGAATTGCCAGCGTAAATGGGTTGGGAAAAAATTGCGATATGTGGGTCTAGTATGGTTTGGAGGGGTGGCAACAGATCCTCCGCGGAGCACTTTTTGGTTTACCATAAATTTGCCGTTGTATTCTCCAATTGCTCCAGGTGCTTTGGTATATCCAGGGTAGGGGAGATAGGCACTTTCGGTCCATTCCCACCGACTGCCCCAAGCGAATTTTTCTTGTGAGGCTTCCCATTCAAACTCAGTGGGGAGTCGGCATTTTTTCCACTGCGCATAAGCGAAGGCTTCATAATATGAAATATGCGATAATGGCGCTTCTAAATCTAATTCTTGAAGTCCTTTTAAGGTGTATTGATGCCATTGTCCTCCTATTTTATGCCAGTACATTGGGGCTTTTATATTATTAGTCTTTACCCAATCTAAACCTTCGGCGTGCCATAGGTTGAAATCCGCATAACCACCAGCTTCAATAAATTCTAAATATTCAGAATTGGTAACTAACTTATTGGAAATTTCATATTTCTGAAGATATACTTTATGCCGATTCAATTCATTGTCATAACAGAATTTTTCTGGCTTCTTGTGACCAATATCATAAATTCCTTCTTCCATATTGATCCATTCTTGTTTGAAATCCTGTATTGGATTTTCTTCAAACAAATCATTGTATTTTGGAAATAGCGGATTGTTCCCAAGAATATATTTAATATCAGTTATTAGTAGTTCTTGGTGCTGTTTTTCGTGATGGATTCCTATTAATAAGACCTCTTCTATTTCTTTCGAAATTACTTTGGAAAGCAACTCCACCATTTCATCGGTAACGTGTTGGCGATAATCGAAAACCTTTGCAACACTGGGGCGCGAAAGATTGCCACGATCAGTTCGTAAGACTCGCTTGCCCACATTTTCATAATAACTATTGAATACAAAGGCAAAGTCGGAATGAAAGATTTTATAATTAGGTTTATGGGGTTTGAGGATGAATTCTTCAAAAAACCAAGAGGTATGACCAAGGTGCCATTTGGGCGGGGAAACATCCACAATAGGTTGGACTACATAGTCCTCAATCTCAAGAGGTTTACAAATGTCTTCGGTGTGTTGACGGGTTTCTAGGAAGAGTGAGGTAAGCGTATTTGTAGCAATCATCATAAAAAAGTCGCAATTTATTTTAGCGACACTTTAAAGATAGGTATTCTATTTTCCAAAGATTTTTAAAATCTTGTTAAAGCGAGGGTTTTTAGCTTATTTAATAGTCCTTAGGTAATTATTAAAGACCCAAAACATGGCTGCTTTAAGCGGACAGCAATCGAATTTTACTTAGTTGATTGGCGATCTTTCGAAATGAAATGGAAGTTATTTTCTGGAAAATTTATTTGTGAAATTAATTATCCCAAGGACTATCACTAGAAGAAATAAAACATATTCCTTTGTGTTTTGCTGAAAGCTAAGGTTTTCAAAATCAAAACCTGTTATTGCAAATACCGCTGCCAATAGAATGGCAAAATGGTAAGTTGTTTTTTGAATTGTTTGAAATTTCATTGCCACTAAATTCAGTGATTAGACTGGAAAAAGGTCAAAAAACTAATAAAAATTGAGTGCGAGAAGGTTACTTTCCTGTTTTAAAGTTAAACGGAACAGTAAATTTGATTGCACGTGGTTTTCCTGACAACATTCCTGGTTTAGCCATTTTGGGGATAGATAAGATATTTCGCTTAGCCTCTTCTTGAAGTGCCTTTGTACCTCCAGATACTTTTTGGATTTCCACCAAACCTTTTTCATTTATTATAAATTCGACTAACACTTTCCCTTGTTCATTTTTTTTATAAGCCTCCGGCGGATATTTAAAATTTTGGGTAATATGCTTTACTAGTTTTCTGTCAAAGCAATCACTACGTGTGGCGGCATCACCACTTTCACAACCAGGCCACACAGGCCCAATTTCTTTCGTAGTCAAGGTAGTTCCTTGCATATTTCCCCATTCCTCCTGGGCTAAAAGAGTAGTGGAAGAAAATAAAATTATTGAGGCGATAAGAAGATATTTCATAGGTTTTAATGAATTATGGATTATGTGACTGCAGCCTTAAATAGCAACTGCTCCTTTAATATGTGGATATGGATTGTACTCCACTAGCTTAAAGTCATCAAAAGTGAAGCCAAAGATATCTTTCACTTCAGGATTTAAGATCATTTTAGGTAAAGGTCTTGGTTCACGTGATAGTTGGAGGTTTACCTGTTCATAGTGATTACTATATATATGGGCATCTCCAAAAGTATGGACGAAATCTCCTGCTTCATAGCCGCAAACTTGTGCCATCATCATTGTTAAAAGCGCATAAGAAGCTATGTTGAATGGAACCCCTAAGAAAATATCGGCGCTTCTCTGATATAGTTGCAATGATAATTTGGATTTCTCCTCTCCTTTGGATAGGTTGGGAGGGGACACGTAGAACTGAAAGAAGGCATGACAGGGCGGGAGGGCGGCCTTTCCATTCGCCACATTTTCTGAGAATGGTTTTGTAGTGTCTGGTAATACGCTTGGGTTCCATGCGCTAACTAACATCCTACGACTGTCTGGATTTGTTTTAAGTGTATGGATTATTTCAGAAATTTGATCAATTTCTTCACTATTCCAATTTCGCCATTGATGTCCGTAAACGGGGCCTAAATCGCCATTCTCATCAGCCCATTCGTTCCAAATTCGAACACCATTTTCTTGTAAGTATTTAATGTTTGTATCGCCATTTAAGAACCATAATAGTTCATAGACAATTGACTTCAAGTGTAGTTTTTTGGTGGTGACCATAGGGAAACCTTCGCTAAGGTCAAAACGCATTTGATACCCAAAAACGCTTTTGGTACCCGTGCCCGTTCGGTCTTGTTTTTCAGTTCCATTTTCGAGAACGTGCTTGAGAAGGTCGTGATATTGCTTCATTTTATCCTGTTCTTTTAAAGGTTTCTAAAATAGAGAAATCATTCTAAGAGAACGAAGATAAACGATTCATTATTTTAAAAGTTATCAACGATGGGATTCGTGATCTTTGGAAGAATCTTTAACTCGCTCTGTCTTGAGGATGAAGTTGCTGTGGATGTGGGATTCCTACCTTAGCAGGAATTTAGCCGATAATCATTCCCGCAATGGTTGCAGAAATTAGAGAGGCAATTGAACCTCCTATTAAAGCTTTCATTCCAAATTGAGAAAGCGTTTTGCGCTGTCCCGGAGCTAAGGAGCCGATGCCTCCAATCTGTATCCCAATGGATGCGAAATTCGCAAAACCACAAAGCATATAGGTGGCCATGATAATACTCTTTTCGTAATTGAGGTGAAGTTGGTTGGAAACGTCTTTTAAATCTGCCAATTGTATGTAGCCAACGAATTCACTTGCCACCAGCTTTATTCCTAAGAGCTGCCCCATCATCATCATGTCTTCCTTTGCAACTCCTATTAACCACATTAATGGCGCGAAAATTGTTCCGAGAATGGCTTCCAAGGAAAGACTGTCGTACGCCGAATTTGCGGCTACCCATCCATTGATGGATGTAATTCCGCCTACCCAGCCAAGAATCCCATTTAACATCGCAATGAAGGCAACAAAAACTAAAAGCATTGCGCCTACGTTTACGGCTAGTTTAAGTCCTTCCGTAGTACCGTTGGCGATTGCATCCAAAAAGTTTGATCCAATTTTTTCAGAGGAAACCTTCACGTCTGTATTGATGGGTTCCGTTTGTGGATAAAGGATTTTTGAAATCACGATGGCTCCAGGGGCTGCCATTACGGATGCCGCCAAAAGATGCTTTGCAAACGTCAATCGAAGCACAGGATCGTCTCCGCCAAGGAAACCGATGTATGCAGCAAGCACTGCACCGGCGACGGTCGCCATTCCGCCGATCATGACTAATAGGATTTCACTTTTGTTCATCTTTTCCAGATAGGCTTTGATGAGCAATGGAGCTTCCGTTTGTCCCAGAAATATGTTTCCCGCAACACTTAAACTTTCAGCTCCTGAAATATTTAGGAGTTTTGTAAGCAGCCATCCCATTCCTCTTACAACAACTTGAATAATTCCGAAATAGAAAAGAACAGAGGTTAAAGCAGAGAAAAAAATGATAGTGGGCAATACTTGAAAGGCGAAAATAAATCCGAATGAATTTACGTCCAACATTCCCCCAAACAGGAATTCACTTCCAGCGCGGGTATATTCAAGAACATTGACAAAGAGTTGCCCCACGGTTTCGAAACCGTCTTTGATGAATTCCACTTTTAATACGCCAATGGCGATCACTAATTGAAAGAACAAGCCGATGCCTACAGTTTTCCAATGTATTGCCCTTCGGTTTGAACTAAAAAGAAAGGCTATGATAATAAGAGAAATCATGCCTAGGACTCCCCTCCAAAGACTTTGCATTGAGAAGCCTTTGCTTGGGATGATTTCGGCAGATTCTGTTACTGCAATGGGGATGATTTCTGGCTTGGCGTCAGGAATTTTCAAAGTGTAACTTAGGTTGCCCTCGGAAAGAGCCATGGTGCTGTCTGTTACTTTTGAAACGCGAAATCTTTTAATGCTTTCAGTGGGACGGTTGGAAAATAATACTAGAAGATTGTTTTGAAATATGTAATCTCCAACGGATTTAAGACTATCGATTTTGGATAATTGGAGTTCGAAAGTTCCGTCTGCGAGTTTTAGATAATCTTCTTTCGGGTTAACGTTAATAACCGAAAGTCCGCTTTCATCCTTTATGTCTGAAAATTCCCAGTTTTTCTCAATGCTTTGCCCAAAAACACTTCCAAAGAAGAAGATAGTTAGGGCAACAAGTATGATTTTTCGCATAAATATTTCTATAAAACCTGATTTTAAAATCTAATCTAATCTATTTTACATCTAACATCCATCTCATTGTCTTTTGGAAATTTCATCCCTTACTCTTGCTGCCAGTTCATAATTTTCCGACTTAACGGCCTCATCGAGCATTTTGTTAAGCTCTTTTACGCTTAATCTGCTATAATCTTCTCTTGCTGGTGACTCCAATTCTCCTAATATTAAATCTTCTAAAACTGTTTCCTCATCTTTGGAAGTTGATTTTTGAGAAGGAGTGGTCTTGAGGTATATTCCAGCTTTGTCCAAAATATTTTTATAGGTAAAAATGGGTGCCTTGAACCTAAGGGCCAAAGCAATTGCATCACTCGTTCGGGCGTCAATTATCTCTTCAATTTTATCTCTTTCGCAGATAATACTAGAATAGAAAACACCGTCCACGAGTTTGTGGATTATCACTTGTTTTATAACGATATCAAATCGCTCCGCGAAATTTTTAAATAGATCGTGAGTCAACGGACGGGGAGGTATAATGTCTTTTTCTAGCGCGATAGCGATGGATTGCGCCTCAAAGGCTCCAATGACTATTGGAAGCTTTCGATCGCCATCCACTTCGTTCAAAATAAGAGCATAGGCCCCGTTTTGTGTCTGGCTATAAGAAATTCCTTTTATGGTAAGCTTAACTAAACTCATTTTTTCGGTAGTCAGTTTTCAGTAATAGTAATCGGCATTCGTCGTTTGGCATTCAGTATTTGAAGACTATTATTTATTTTTCATAACTCATTAACTGAGTTTTGCATTTTGTCGAATACTGAATTATAAAAGTAACGAATATATAAACAATTAGAAAAGGCTGTTTAAATTAGGGCGTTTCCTTATTTAAACAGCCTTTTATCGAGGCACAAATTAATAAAAATTATACGGGCTTCAGTACTATTTATTTTTTTTTCGAAAAAAATAAATCCTTCAGCCACCTCTGTTTGTTCTGGTTTGGTTTTCCTGCGAAAACAAAACCTTACAAATTTGAATATTAATTATTCTGAGCTTTGAATTCCTTTAGTTTTTCTGTGAGCTTCGGCACAATTTCAAAGGCATCACCAACTATTCCGTAATCCGCTGCTTTAAAGAATGGTGCTTCTGGATCGTTGTTTATCACCACTTTCACCTTTGAAGCGTTGATTCCTGCTAAATGCTGGATTGCACCTGAGATTCCTATGGCGATGTAAAGATTGGAAGCCACAGGTTTTCCCGTTTGTCCCACGTGTTCACTGTGTGGTCGCCAACCCATATCACTCACTGGTTTTGAGCAAGCGGTTGCTGCTCCTAAAGTTTTCGCAAGGTCTTCAATCATTCCCCAGTTTTCAGGCCCCTTAAGACCACGTCCAGCTGAAACAACAATTTCCGCATCGGCAATAGTGACTTTATCTGTGGCTTTATCCACAGAAACGATTTCCATATCAAAATCGTGAGAATCGAGATTTGGGGAGAACGCTTTACTTGTAATTGAAGTCTCCTTTTCCTTTAATCCATAAGAGTTTTTACCTAACCCAAGTATTTTGATATCGGTTTTGATCTCGGTATGGGCATAAGCCTTATTGGTGAAAACGCTGTGTTTCACTTTAAATGGCGCTGTACTTTCAGGAAGTCCGATAACATTGGGCACAAAACCGGCGTTTAAATCGACCGCCAAGGTTGGAGCTATAAATTTGCTGTTTGCGCTAGAGGTCACCACAATTACTTTTGCTCCTTCGCTTTTAGCTGCTTGGGCAATTGCATCTGCATAAGCTTCTCCATTAAATTTGGATAATTTATCATTCGAAACCTCCAATACTTTTGAGGCTCCATATTTGCCTAATTCGGAAGTGTCAGTAGCGTTGATGGTCACAGCAGTCACTGATGTTCCCATTTGGTCGGCGATTCCTTTGGCATACGAAACTGCTTCTAAGGCAATTTTTTTAATTTTTCCGTCTTCTGATTCGGTATATACTAATATCATTTTAATGCTATTTTAGGTTTATAAACAAGAATTGGAATTATGTGTTATCCTTCAAAAATTCCAAATCCCAAATTCCAGATTTTGGAATTTTTTATTTGATTTTTATACTAGATAACCTTCGCTTCATTATGTAGAAGATCAATAAGTTCTTCTACATTATCAACCAATTTTACTTGGCCTTTTGGAGCTGGTTTTTCAAAGCTTACCGTTACGGTTTCAGCATTTGCTTCCACGGGCTCTTTTACAGTTAGCGGTTTTGTTCTAGCTTGCATGATGCCTCGCATATTTGGAATGCGTAGATCGCTCTCCTCAACTATTCCTTTTTGGCCGCCAATAACAAGCGGTAAAGTTGTTTTAAGTGTTTCTTTTCCTCCGTCAATTTCTCGGATTGCTGTGGCGTTTTTGCCATCTACTTCAAGCCCAATACAGGTATTTACAAAATTACTCTCGATGAGTTTGGCAAGCATTCCTGGAACCATTCCTCCGTTGAAATCAATGGATTCACGACCAGCAATAACAAGGTCATATCCGCCTTCTTTTGCCACGTTTGCAAGTTGTTTTGCTACGGAAAATCCATCAGTTGCGGGTGTATTTATTCTTAAAGCTTCATCGGCACCAATAGCCAAAGCCTTTCTTAAAGTGGGTTCGGTTTCTGGTCCGCCAACATTTATAACGTGAACCGTAGCACCTTGTTTTTCCTTAAACCACATAGCGCGGGTCAAGCCGAATTCATCATTCGGGTTTATCACAAACTGAACTCCGTTTGTGTCGAATTTGGTATCGCCATCGGTAAAATTGATTTTTGAGGTAGTGTCCGGAACGTGACTTATACAGACTAATATCTTCATTTTAATACGATTTTAAAGTTTGAACATGCGGCAATATTTCACCCATTTAAGAGCAGCTATTGCACGTGGGCGAAGTTAAGTATATTTTAGGGTTTTTTTGCTATGCACGCATAATAAATTCAGATTCAAAATCAATTATTTGGTTGAATAATATCTATTCGTCCGATTTTTTTAATTTCAGGATAGCCATTCTTGACGAATACCATTCGCAATGAAAGGATAATGTTGGGTCCCTTAAAGAAACGTGGATGTATTTTCTTTACTTTCGTTAATTCTAATCAAGTAAAATTATTATGAAAAATTTTACATTTATTTTGACTTTATGTTCGTCACTCAGCTTATTTTGTCAAAATGGCCCAATAGCATTGAATGCGGAACCATACGTCAAATCTACCGTTATTTCACATGCTTTGATTTCCGAGGATAATTTTCTTTTTAATTGCAGGCTTTCGAGAGAGTTCAGTTTAAACCCGTTGTTGAAAAATGAGGCAACTATTTCTCGAGGGGATGAAGTTGCATTGGATCTGTTTTCTGATAAAAATTATACTGCAAAGGTTGAAACCGTTATTCGTGACGTCAATAATACTTTGGTGGTATTAGCCTCGATAAATAACTTCCCTGGGGCATTTTGTATCATAACTACAAGTACGGATGGAATTTCAAGTTTAAAAGTCGAAATTCCGCAACTTGCCGAAAACTATATTTCTGTTTTTTATCCGGCGACAAGACTTCAGTATTTGGTCCTACTCGATAAGGAAAGGGGGGCGGGATTTAAATGTGAGTCTATTAATATCGATTTGGGTCACGAAAGTTTTCAGGATGCATATTCATATTCTGATAATGATTTAAATTCCGTTGCTGAAATTGATATGATGGTGGTTTATACTCCGGCTGCTGAAGCATATGCAATTGCCAATAATGGCGGGATGAATAACGTCATTGCTAATTTCATGGCGGCCACTCAGACAGTTATGGATAATAGCCTTGTGGACGTTCACATAAATTTGGTCTATTCGCAATTGATCAATTATACCGAATCTGGAAGTTACTCAACCGATTTAGTTAGGTTGCAGGATCCTGTTGATGGAATTATGGATGAAGTTCATCAATGGAGACGTTATTACCAAGCAGATCTCGTTATTTTCGTTATAATGAACCAAGATGTAGGCGGTTCTGCCTATCTGCTGAATGATCCAGCGGGCCAACCAAACTACGCTTTTGGGTTGGTAACATTACCCTCAATCGCTATTGATGTTACTATACCCGCTCATGAAATCGGTCACAATATGGGCTGTCATCACCACAAACTTCAAAATACGGAACCTGGACCGGGACTTTTCAGCTATTCGGCAGGATGGCGATGGACAGACATTAATAACAATCAGTATTGCTCCATAATGACTTATGAATCGGGGCAGTACTTTGATGACGGTATAGGGCATAGTAGAGTGCCACATTTTTCTAATCCTGATGTAGCATTTGAAGGAACGCTGACAGGTGATTTTATTGATGGAAATAATGCCAACTCTATTCGACAAATAAAACACGTTATTGCGGCTTACAGTGATTTACTTGAAATAACTAATTTTGGTTTAGAAAATATTTCCTTATCTCCAAATCCGACCTCGGGAATTGTTGAAATTTTTACACCAACTCTTATAAACCTCGTTACGATTTTTGATACTCAAGGCAAATTATTGGAAACAAGCGCATCTTCCCAATTGAATCTTGAGAATTATGACAAGGGTCTTTATCTAGTTCGAGTTGAGACCGACAAGGGAGCTACTGTAAAAAAAATAGTCAAAGAATGAATTAAAAACCTCTCTAGTGCTCTAAAAAATAGTCCGTTATGCAAATCAAAAATGAGATGTAATGGATTTTGTTTTGATTTTGGGCTAAGATAGGAACCTGTCTATTATTTATCATTCTTAAAATCAGAGATATATAGAGAAAAAATATGCTTCGAAAACACTCATTGATCTGATGAGGAAAAATTAAGGAAACGCTTACAATTCCCTCGTAAATCAATACTTTTTAGTAATTTAGCCGCATATTAATGAAATAGGTAGGCTATGAAAAAATTTACATTATTTATTGTAATGTTGATTTGTACGGTGGGATTTTCTCAAGATAACACGGTAAGAAAGATAAATACGATAAAAGAAAACAGAATCGATAATCCCGTTGTTTACAATGAACATGAGATTTCGAGTGACAAAATTGATTCTAAAGGAATTTTAACTCTGGCCGAAATGCCCGGTGTAATTAATAATCCTAAACCAATTCCAGCCGCTGCGCCGAATGGCAACTCCACAGGTTATTTACCAGGATTGATAGCCCAGGAATTACCATTGCAAAGCGGTAAAAGAGGTTTGAATACTAGTAGCACTTGTTCAGAAGAGAATCCGAATGACTTTACTTTTGTGAATGGCTATGTTTGTTCATCTACTAGTCCAAATAAGGTAGCGAATGACTTAACTGTTGCTGCCGGGGAAAATTTTACTTTAACCAATATAACGGCAAGTATATTTACAAATGGAGGCATTGCAAATGTCGCCGTTAATTATTACTCCAATTTAGGAGGGCGACCTGGAAATCTTATCGGGTCACAAGCTTCAGCAACAATTGTTAGCCAAACAGTGATAGGCAGTAATTTTGGGATAAATGTAAACGAAGTGCAATTAAACGTTGCCCCCTTTCTTTTTGCTGGCCAAAGTGGGGTTTCAACAAAATACTGGATTGGACTATCGGTTACCAATAATGCTGGGACAAACGGCGTATATTGGGTAGTTACTTCCTCAACTTCTGTAGGGAGTCCAACTGCACAATACGATGGCGAATGGTTTATTTCAAACTCAGCTATGGATGGTGTTTATATTTGGGGAGGGGATTGTGAAATAATTGGTGGCAGTGGAAGTGATCTATGCTCCGAGGAGAATCCGAATGACTTTAATTTTGAAAATGGGTATGGGTGTTCCTCAGTTGGCGCTGGTAAAGTGGCAAACGATGTGACCGTTGCGGCAGATGAGAACTTTACTTTGACTAAAATAACTGCAAGTATTTTCGCAAATGGAGGTGTAGACAACGTTGGGGTAAATTACTATTCTGATGATGACGGGCTCCCTGGGACCTTGATCGGCTCTGATACTTCGGCAACTATTGATAGCCAAACAGTAATTGGAAGTAATTTTGGTTTTGATGTCAATGAAGTAAAAATGACTGTGGATCCTTTTATGTTTGCGGGACAAATCGGTACGCCAACTAAATACTGGATTGAACTTTCTGTTACTGATGGTGATTCAACTGGTGATGTTTACTGGGTTGTTACTTCATCTTCTTCAATAGGTAGCCCAACCATGGTTTTTAATGGATCATGGGAAATTGGAGATTATTCTTATGACGGTGTTTACATTTGGGAAGGTAATTGTGAGTCAATCGATGGTGGTTCAAATTTTCCAGCTCCTTATTGTGGCCCACTTGAGTATAATGGCAGTGTAGATCCTATAACCTTAGTATCTGTTGCCGGTATAAATAACGTTTCAAATGCTGCGATAGGTGTTTCTCCTGCGCACGAGGATTTTACTTCGATTTCAGGCTCTATGGAGAGAGGAAATACTTATACAATAACTTTGGAGGGAAATACAGGAGGAAGATTTCTAAATAAATTTGTAGTTTTTATAGACTGGAATCAAAATGGCATTCTTGACGATGCAGGTGAAGTTTATCCAATTGCAACTTCTCTTGCAGGGTCAACAGGAACAGATAGTAAACAAATTACAGGAACGATTGCGGTGCCTGTGGACGCCTTATTCGGAAACACAAGAATGCGTGTAAAGAAACTATATGGTTCGGTTAATTATCTTAACCCTTGTATTGGGTCGTCATACGGACAAACAGAAGATTATAGCATAAATATCCCAACTCCCTACACTACTTTTGTATATGAGAACAGTGTTTGGACTCCATCCGATCCAGCTGGGATTTGTACTTCCGAAGATAATGTGCATATAGTAAATGGCACAGCCGTGTTTTCAGAAAATATAACAGCTAATAATATTGACATTGATTCTGGAGCTACGCTAGAGGTGGAAAAGATTTTAACCATTGCTGGCAATCTTTCTAATGGCGGAAATCTTATTTTTGTGAGCACTGCTACAGGAAACGGAGAACTTGCCGCAGTACCAAATGGTTCGAACATAACCGGAAATGCGACAGTGCAACGCTATATGAAAAACAAGCGCTCCTACCGAATGGTGAGCAGTGCTGTAACCACAACAACATCCATCCATGACAACTGGCAAGAAGGTGCTTCCAGCAATACTGATAATCCAGCTCCTGGCTTTGGAACGCACATTACAGGCAGTTCCGTTGACCAAATGAATGGATTTGACGGTACCGATACGGGGAACCCTTCATTATTTACGGTGAATGTTGCAACCCAACAATTTCAGGTAGTTCCCAATACTGATGTGAATACTTTAACTACAGGGAATGCCTATTTGCTGTTCGTACGTGGCGATAGGAACATTGACTTGTCCGACAATTTCGCCTCCAGCGAAACCACTCTCCGTGCAACAGGTTCTCTATTTACAGGTTTGAACACCCAAAATTTTCCCACAACAACTGCTGGGAGTTTCGTTATGTTTGGGAATCCATACCAGAGTGCTGTTGACGTGAGAACTGTGTTTGCCAACTCCACCAACGTAAACACGAACTTTTACTATGTGTATGATCCCACTCTTGCAACTTATGGGGCTTATGTGACTGTAAATCTCCTATTTCCAGGCGAATCTCCCAACCAATACCTCCAACCTGGTCAGGCTGCACAGGTTTCTACCTTGGTTGCAGGGCCATCAACGATAGTGTTTAATGAGAGCGATAAAGCTCCAGGTAATTTCACCTCAAGTAACCGTGATCCGATTTCGGAAGACGATATGCTGACTGTGCAACTATACACCACAGAGAACTTTAACAATGGAGGTCCAATACACGATAGCTTTGGTATTATTTTTGGCAATGGAAACGATAATGCGCTTACCTCTGTTGATGCTGTGAAACCGATGAATTTCTATGAAAATCTCGGTATTAATCACGATGGTAATTACCTTAGCCTTGAGTACAGAAAAATGCCACAACCAGCAGAAGTATATTCTTTATATAGCGCAGGTTATCAGCAATCCGAATATACCTTGAGCTTAAAAGTTACTGGCTTGGAAGAAACATTACTTTATCTTGATGACCATTTTAATGGCACTAGCATTCCTTTGAATAGAGGAGATAATATATATAGTTTCAGTGTTGACCCTACCAATCCGTTGAGTAAAGCCAATGACCGTTTCGCTATAAGATCCGAGCAACGTCTTGAAGTGAATGATAACGAGATGCTTGAAGGAGTTCGCTTGTTCCCAAACCCATTAAAGGCAGATGTTTTTTATATCAATGTTCCTAAATTGAACGGGAAGCAGTTATTAGTAAACATCAGAGATCTAAGTGGCCGAAATATCTACCTACAAACCTTGGAGTGCCATGCCAATACTGTAACAGTTCCGATGGGTAACGACATTGCTACTGGGGTTTATATGGTCACTCTTAAACACGGGGAGGAAACTCACACGTATCGTTTGATAAGAGAGTAGAAAGAATTAAGTAAATAAGTTGTGTAAGAATAACTTATAATAGAAAATAATATAAAGGGCGGTTCATTTTATGACCGCTTTTCTATTTATTGTATTCTCTTTTAAACAGTATTAGACTTCTTGATCACTTTGATCTTTAAAAAGTTTTGGTAAATAATTGACTAGTGCTAATGGGTGTAAACCTATATAGAAAGAGGAAAGTAACGGAAATTGTGTTCAATTAAATTACATTAGATCGGTCCATAGGAAGAAACTTTAAGAACAGAGTTACGGAAGGTGACGTCAATATCTAAATTCCCGGAGGCGGATTGAACATCTTAGAAATCTGAACGAAGAACAAATTATTTCTTGTCTTTTTTATTTAAAAACCATATTAATTACATTTTGATTTTTAAAAATTAAAGCCCAAGGACAGGATAAAGTTACTATAAATGGTGTTTACCATCGCTTTGTCCGTAAACCCGACAGAATACATCTGCATCTCTACATCCTGTTCGGATCTAGAATATGCGAGGTCAAGATTCCAACTTCGGAAATTATAACCAGTACCGAAGGAAAAACCAGTTAAATCTCCAATGGTATTGTCATTTTTATAAGGGCTATCCTCGTAGTGGAAGCCAGCTCTCAAACTTAATTGATCAAGGCGGTATTCGGCACCAGCCCGAAAAGTGGATGCGCCTTTAAGAGAGGTTTCTATTGTTCTATTCAGTTCTCGGAAATGGGAATCATTGCTTGGTTTGAATTCAATGTTCGAATAATCCTTAAATGAATAATCAAAGCTAATAAGTCCGTTTTGACCGAATACGTATGCGGCACTGGCACCAATTTTCCCAGGTGTTTTTAAGGCATAATCCTCATACACATTGGTTATTCTGGGGTCAACAATTGCTGTTAAGTTTCGTCCTCCCACCATTCGCTTACTTTCTAGGTATTGTGAGGTCACTTCTGAAATTCGAAACCAAGTTGGGGTATCCCAGCTCAGTCCAAACCTAAAGTTGGTTGCAACTTTTGCAATACCGCCAAATTGTGCTGAAACTCCAGCTCCGTTTGCGGATAGATTGTTTTCAAATCCTATTGTGTTTACCAAGGATCCAGGGTTGTCGTTGGTTTCGATAAAATAGGTGCTTCGATCAAAATAGAGGCTATGAGTATTTAAGTTGATTCCAAAATAAAAATCGTTGGTCACTTGTGTAGCGAGGTTGATTGAGAATTTGCTATTGTAACCACTGGAGCGATTCAAGTATTCTTGATCGAAGCTGTTCCCCGCTATATTTAAAATATAGGTGCTATTTGCAGAATTGGTTGGATCAGCCGCATCGAATAAGTAGGCTTGATAACCTAAAAATGCATTTTGAGCCGATGTGCCACTTGTATAACCCAGATAGCTGTATAAATCGGATATAGATTCACCAGACTGTGTTTGTAAGAGATCTAAAGGAATGCCCTGTGCTTGTTCAAGAAAGAAATTGCCGATAGTTTTGTTGCCACGTCCTGCAATATAAAGTTCATTATTTAGATCACGAGACATATCATAATTTACTCCAAGGGTGAATTTTTTGAAATTGGAATCTTCGTTTGGATTGTTGAAAACAAATATCCCTCCTAATTGGTTTAAATTGAATTTATTTGAAAAGCTCTTCTCGGAGTGATTGAAATAGGATGTTGAGTTCTCAATGTCTTGAAAAGAAGTGGAAATGGAGATTCCTGAGCTCAAAAAGACTGCACCCCCAGCTGGGTTATTTCGTATCGCCGAAAAGTCGCCTCCTAAAGCACCCATGGCACCACTAAGAGCTGTGAATCTAGCGCTACCAAGGTTGTGTTCAGTGCTATATCTTAAGCCATCGGAAATTTGCTGAGCTTGTGCAAGTGATATTGAAATGGCTGAAAAAATAAATATATAAATTGCTTTCATCGGTAAGTTATAGTTTTTTAAAATTAAATGCCACAGCATTTTTGGCAATTATCCAAATATGGTATGGCACATTAATAAACTTTTAGAAAGGAAGCTTTGATTAACCTCGGCCTCTACTGCCGCTACTTCTTCCACCTCCGCTACTGTTTCCACTTGAGCGGGTATTGCTTCCACTGGAACTTCTAATGGTGCTAGGGCTGGAACTTCTTGTTGGGGTTGAAAAAGTTCCGCTTCGAGTGGTGTTAGAGCTATTATTACGAGTGTTGCTCGGCGTATTGCTTCTAATTGTACTGTTTGTATTATTGTTCCTTATTGTGCTATTGTTCCTAATTGTCCTGTTTGAATAGCTTCTCACATTACGAGTATTATTGGAGCGAGTATTGATATTGCTTCTGTTTACACGTCTGGTGTTCTCGGAGCGGCTATAAGAATTTCGACGGGTGGCATTATTGGATCTGCCGCGGGCTTGACTCCTGCTGTAATCTGTATTACTTCTTCCTCGATTATAATAAGCATTGCTATAATAACTGCCACCGTAATAATATGGATAATTATATCCATATCCATATCCATAACCATAATAACCTGGGTAGCCGTAATAAGGATAGCCCCAACTGTAACTTATTCCCCAGAATGGGCTGTAATAATTATAATAGGGATATCCCCAATAATTGCCATACCAACCGTAATAAGAATGAGGCCAATATCCATAACCATAACCGTAATTACCAGAGTTGTAGATATTCACAGTAACACTTTCAGAATTACTTCCCCATGAGCCGTATCCATCGTCATAATTTTCTTCAATCACGATGTTTCCATTGTCATCCATTGTCTCAGTGGTGGAATAAGCTTCAATATCGGTAAAAATCACATCTTCATCCTCAGTAATATCACCGTATACATTTGTTTTTGATTCAAAATATTGTTTGTAGTAATTGGATCTTTCGTATGGATTTGTTTCGTCCGAAGTAATTCCCTCTTGGGCGACTTTTCCCCCAGAAGCATAAATACCATCGTTCTGATTATAGGCCTTGTTTTGAGTCCCACATGAGACTACCAAAATAGCAAACGCCCCTATCAGGAAGGGAATGGCTAAAGGTTTTATGGTAATTTTCTGGTTAAACATATCTATAGTTTTAATAATTGTTTGACTTCATAAAAATAAGTAGTTTTGCGGACAATAACTAATGCTTTAACAAGGTTGCAACTTTTGTGCCAAATCCCAAACTATGGCGAAGAATTTAACTACCCGCGAAGAAGACTACTCAAAGTGGTATAACGAATTGGTAATCAAGGCCGACCTTGCAGAAAACTCTGGAGTCCGCGGCTGCATGGTTATCAAACCCTATGGATATGCCATTTGGGAAAGAATGCAAGCAGAGCTGGACCGTATGTTTAAGGAGACTGGACATCAAAACGCGTATTTCCCGCTATTTATACCAAAATCCTACTTTAGTAAAGAAGCGAGCCATGTGGATGGATTTGCTAAAGAATGTGCTGTGGTCACGCACTATAGGTTAAAGAATGCGGAAGACGGCAGTGGTATTATAGTCGATCCTGATGCAAAGTTGGAGGAAGAATTGATTGTAAGACCAACTTCTGAAACTATTATTTGGGATACCTACCGAAAATGGATTCAGTCCTATCGTGATTTACCGCTGTTGATAAATCAATGGGCCAATGTGGTACGTTGGGAAATGCGGACCCGATTATTTTTGCGTACTACTGAGTTTTTGTGGCAAGAGGGTCATACTGCACACGCCACCAAAAAAGAGGCAATTGCAGAAGCAGAGCAAATGATGAATGTTTATGCCGACTTTGCTGAAAATTATATGGCCATTCCGGTTGTGAAGGGCACAAAAACAGAAAGCGAACGTTTTGCTGGGGCTTTGGAAACTTATTGTATAGAAGCGCTGATGCAAGATGGAAAAGCACTTCAAGCAGGGACTTCCCACTTTTTAGGTCAGAATTTTGCCAAGGCGTTCGATGTGAAGTTTGCTGCAAAAGATGGCGCCTTGGATTATGTTTGGGCCACTTCTTGGGGTGTCTCCACCCGTTTGGTGGGAGCATTAATAATGACCCATAGTGATGACAATGGTTTGGTTTTGCCACCAAATCTGGCTCCAGATCAAGTAGTTATCATTCCTATATATAGAAGTGAGGAAGAATTGGAAGCAGTAAGTGAAGTGGCTGGTCATTTGATGAAGGATTTGCGTTCCAAAGGTATTCGTGTAAAGTTTGATAATCGTGATACTCAGAAACCAGGATGGAAATTCAATGAATACGAATTGAAGGGAGTTCCTGTACGAATTGCAATTGGACCAAAGGATATTGAAAAGGGCACGGTGGAATTGGCTAGGAGGGATACTCTCACAAAAGAATTCGTAAACAAGGATAAAGTGGTTGATAAAGTCATTTCCTTAATGGATGAGATTCAAAACAACTTGTATACAAAAGCGTTTGCATATAGAGCTGAACATACGACCGAAGTCTCTACGTACAGCCAGTTTAAGGAGGTTTTGAAATCAAAGGGAGGTTTTATTTCAGCACATTGGGATGGTACTGCAGAAACTGAGGAAAAAATCAAGAACGAGACTAAAGCAACAATTCGATGTATTCCTTTGGATTCGGATAATGAGAGCGGAAGCTGCATGGTTACTGGAAATCTGTCTGCGCGAAAGGTTCTTTTTGCGAAAGCGTATTAAATAAAACCGGAAATTTATAAATAAGATTTGCTTCATTCAAAAATAGTTGTATTTTTGCATCCGCATTTGAAATTAAAGAATGGTCCGTTCGTCTAGGGGTTAGGACGCCAGGTTTTCATCCTGGTAACAGGGGTTCGATTCCCCTACGGACTACAGAAGTTTAGAATTTAACAACAACACAATGGCAAACCACAAGTCAGCATTAAAGAGAATTAGAAGCAACGAGTCAAAACGTTTACGTAACCGTTACCAACACAAAACAGCTCGTAGCGCTATGAAGAAATTCCAAGAGCTTACAGATAAAAAGGAAGCAGAAGCCATGTTCCCGTCTGTAGCTTCGATGATAGACAAATTGGCTAAGAAAAATATCATTCATGATAACAAGGCCTCAAACTTGAAATCGAATATGGCTAAGCACGTAGCTGCTTTATAAGTTCGATAAAAAGATAAGCATAAAAGCCTCTCAGGAAACTGGGAGGCTTTTTTTATGAAATGAGACTGTCAGAAGAAGGATTCTATTTTTGGGCATTGGAAGATCGGGAATACTAATTTATATAACTTAATTGATGATGTCTTCAATTTCTCCTTTCCAAATTACCCCTTACCTTGAAGATTTTATATGTAAGACAGGAATGGATCCCCACCTAGTTTATGAAGTTAGCAAGTGATTTGATCCTTCCGCTAACCCTTTGTATGAGCCAAAGATAAAATAAGGCAATCCTCAGGTTTCCAAAACTTGCGCTTAAACCAAGGTTAGGGCAACCAACTATCGAACTCGATAGCAACGCCAAAACCGTTACAAAATAAAAACCCCCGCAATTTCCTGTTTTGGAATGTGGGGGCTTTCTTGGTTGATTAGCAGTTTTTATAAAACTGTTACCTTTTTATTATAATAAAGTCAGAGCGTCTGTTTTGCTGATGCTGTTCTTCTGTACAGTTGTCACCACAATTAACAGCTGGTTTGCTTTCTCCCAAACCTTCTCCGCTTATCCTTTCCTTGGCTATTCCTTTTGAAATAACGTACTGTACAGTGCTTTGTGCACGTCTTTCTGAAAGTGCCAAGTTGTAAGTGTCACTACCTCGACTGTCGGTGCTAGCTTCTACTTTGATAATCATTTCAGGATTTCTATTCATCAATGCTACTAATTTGTCTAGCTCAAATGCAGCTTGTGGCTTGATGTTGTGCTTGTCATAATCAAATAGAATTGGATTTAATTTCACCTTCTCCTCAACGATAAGTTCTTCAACTGGGCGAAGAGCGACACGGATTTTTAAATCACCATTTTTGGAAGCGGAAATAGTTTCTGCATTGCTTTCATATCCGTCTTTGAATGCTTGTACCACGTGACCTTGATCACAAGCTAGCTCAAAACTTCCATTGCCATTAGCAGTGGTTTTGGTCTTTAACTTGTTCTCCATATTGTCAAATAGATCTATGCGTACGTCAGAAAGCGGCTTGTTGGTATTGGCATCTACTACGAGAACGATAAGGTTAACTTCACAAGATACAATTTTCTTGATTTTGTATATATCATCACTTCCTTTTCCTCCTTTTCGATTGGAAGAAACATACCCATCTTCAGTTTTGGTGTTGTAGGTAAACGCAAAATCGTCTTCACTGCTATTAACTCCGAGACCTAAATTTTTTGGTTCGCCAAAGCTAGCTCCTCTTGGTTCTGCTGCGAAAACATCAAGACCACCCATTCCTAGGTGACC
The DNA here is from genome assembly GCA_048270045.1 of Aequorivita sp. GTDB lineage: Bacteria > Bacteroidota > Bacteroidia > Flavobacteriales > Flavobacteriaceae > Aequorivita. The sequence goes on along the minus strand of JBLWTS010000015.1, from coordinate 21,421 downwards.
GTCACTGCTGAAATAAAGAGTTCCATTGGCATCAACATAAGGAAAACTTTCTTTTCCTTCAGTATTTATATTGCCGCCAAGGTTCTCAGGTTTTCCAAATGTTCCATTAGCGGAAATGGAAACTTTATAAATATCAGCCATTCCTTTTCCTCCAGGTCTATCACTAGTGAAATATAACGTATTCCCATCTGCACTTAAAGCAGGATGACCATTGGAGTACTCTTTATCATTAAAAGGGACAGACTGAATATTTGTCCATTGACCGTTTATATTCTCGGCGTAATAGATGTTAAGTTGGTTGATACCTTCTTCATCTTTTTTAAATTTCCCTTTAAAATAGTCGTTTCGGTCAAAATACATCCGTTTTCCGTCTGGAGTTATTGCAATACTGCTTTCGTGATATTTGGTATTTACATCTCCTTTTAATAAATCGGCATCTTTTACAACACCTCCAACAATAGAGGCTTTATAAATGTCTAGAAAAGGCTCGTCGTTCCATCCGTAGGTTTTACGATAAGTATTTCTAGCTGATGAAAAATAGAAGTCGTTTCCGACCACGGTGCCGCCAAAATCAGAAAATTCTGAATTTAAAGCGTCTAGGTTTGTCGCAGTATATTTTTGCGCATTTTCGTCAATTATTTTAGGAAGGTAGTCTGGATTCTGCATGAAGGCTTTCGCTCTTGAATCCATAGGTTTCATTTGAGCGAATTGTTTCATGTAGGTGTTATAATCGGCAAATTTGCCATTCGCCTTTAACGATTGGGCATAGTTATAAACTGTTTCGGGATTTACATCTTTCCCTTTTACTACTTTTTTATAGTAGGTTTCAGCCTTCTTTGTGTCATTTACAAAGTAATAGCTATTTGCCAGACGTTCAAAAACGTAGGTGGTGCCTTCGCCTTTTTTCAGTAATTTTTGATATGCCTCGGCAGCGTCGGTATATTGAAGGCGGTCATAATATTTATCGGCCTTTTTGGTATCGCTATTTTGAGCGGTAACCATCGTACCAACCGCGAGGAGTAGAAGTATAGTATATATTTTCTTCATCTTAAATGAAATTAGTTGGGTTATTAGAAGAATCTTGGTGAACGTAGGATACGTGGCTTAGAGAACACATCGAAAGTAAGAATTACCTCGTGAGAAGCGGGTCCTACTGTTTTTATATCCGAAGTTACGTGATCGTAGGCATAGCCTATACGGATGTTTGGAGTTACTTGAAACCCAACCAATCCGCTAAAGGAGTCATCCAGTCTATAGGAAGCACCAAGTTCAAACCTATCATAGAACAAAGCATTCAGGTTACCATCAAATGAAACGGGTGCATCAAATGCTGATTTCACCATTACGGATGGCTTCAGTTTGAAATTGTCTGATACCTGAAATACATAACCAGCAGTTCCGAAATAGTGGTTTGTTTCATTACCGTACTTCATACCGTTCTCGTCTAAATGCACAGATTTCAGCATATTTGGAACCGAAAACCCTACATAAAACTTATCTCCATAAAGAAAGGCTCCAGCCCCTACATTTGGGTAAGTATTGTTTATGTTTTCAGCAAACAATGGGTCATTTCGGTCTTGTAAATCTAAATCCACAAGTCCTACATCGTGAAATGTGGCTCCGGCTTTCAGACCCAAAGCCAATTTGATAGAACTTCCCATTTGAAGGGTGTAGGAGAAATCGGCATAGACATTGGTTTCTGTTATAGGGCCCCATTCATCTCGTATTGCTGATAAACCTAGTCCTACCTTTTCTCCTAAGGGTGAATGGGCAGAAAAGGTGAAGGTTACAGGGTTGTCAGCCGCTCCCGACCATTGGTTTCTATAAAGGGCGGTAAGAGAAAGGCTTTCCTTAGACCCTGCATAAGCTGGGTTGACCACGTTCATGTTATACATGTATTGAGTGTATTGCGGATCTTGTTGTGCCTGAGTTTCCTGAAAGACCAGCACCGTCATCAATACTATTAGGATATATATGTGTTTTTTCATTTTTATCTTTTTGATAGTTAAAAAGTATCTCATGGTTTTTAGTTAGCCTTTTGGTTAAGATAGATCCAGCCTGTAGCCTGTTGACCATAAACACCATCATTCCCTGCAAGGTCAATTACGTAGAAATACGTTCCCGTGGGCAATTCCTTTCCATCTTTGGTCTGGCCCACCCATTGGTTGGTATAATTAATCTGCTCATAAACCTGGGTACCATATCTATTAAAGATTTGAAGCTTTTTAATTCCGGTCCTATCATTAAGGAAGGTAAGATCCAAGGCGTCGTTAAATCCATCGCCGTTTGGAGAAATTCCTTGAGAAATTACACAGTTACCCACAGGATATAGTGTTATGTCAACAGAATCCTCACCTGTACAATTGCCAGTCGAAATTACAACAGTGTAGGTTTGAGCTCCCATTGAACCTACTTCTAAAGAAATATCCAAAGTGCTATTGGATTCTCCTGAAATAGCGTTTCCATTTAAGAACCATTGATAAGTTACACCTTCTTCCGAAGTTGTCGCCGTAAGTGTATGCGGTTCGTTAGGACAAGTTTGGAAATCGGCATCAACCGTTACCACAAGATCGTCACGACCATTTACGATTACAGAATCCTGTCCAGAACAGCCGTTAGCGTCGGTTGCAATTACGGTGTATTCGCCTATTTCGGTAATGACCAGAGTTTGACTTGTTTCTCCAGAAAGTAATGTTCCGTTCCTGAACCATTCAAAAGTCATGTTTTGTGCATTCGCAACTTCTGCCGTAAGCACTGTGTTTTCATCAAAACAACTGTCAAAGTCATCTCCAAGGTTTACATCAATTGGCTGAGTAAACATGATTTCGATACTATCAGTAGCAGAACAACTGCCAAGAGATACTTCTAATGAATACGTTCCACCCACACTAACTGTAATTGTAGGAGTAGTTTCCCCTGTGCTCCATAAGTAGGTGATTCCGGCATTGCCTCCTGTAATGTTTGGAATAATTTCGAAAGTTTCGCCATTACAAACAGTTTCGTCTGGACCTAAATCCAAAATAGGCTGGTCAGAAATTATTACATCTATTACAAACGTTTCTTCACTACACGGCGGGTATGTTACAACAACGGTATATACATCTCCCGTGGATGGGGTGAATGTAGCGTTAGTTGAAACTATGGTGCCTGAGGAGTTTGTCCATTGGTAGGTTACCAAGTTCAAATCGATATTAGGATCGAGAGGGGTGGCATCCAATGCAGGAATAGGATCGGATGTACAAAGGGCAACCTCAGTAGGTAAGTTGTTTGCTAAATCAAATAGTTCTCCAAAAGTTACTGTAACACTGTCTGAAATTGTACAAGTGTCCTTGGTTATTTCAAGAGTATAGGTGCCCGAAGTGGTAACCGTTATAGTCGGTGTCGTTTCGCCTCCAGGACTCCATAAATAGGTAGCTCCTGTAGTATCCCCTGTAATTTCAGGAATTATTTCATACGAATCCGCATCACAAATTCCTACGTCATCACCCAAGTCAAGGGTAATGTTAAAAGTGCCAGTTCGAGTAACCTGCACATCATCAGTTACAGTTACAACGTCTCCGTTACAATTGGTATAAATAGCTTGTGCTGTATAAACCGTTACCGGCTCTGTTGGACAAACATTAATAGTAGTATCTGTTCCAATCACGTTTCCATCGGCATCCATCCACGAAAATTCCACATTGGACTCTCCATTTGGAGTGTATCGCCAAGCTTCGTGAGTGGCAGACCAGTCGCCAGTGTTTCTTCCAGGAGCGCTTTCGCCTATAAGACCTGTTTGGTTTTGAATTCCAACTACGGCCACTCCATCATTCCAAGAACACCCTGAAAATCTATCCTTAATGTATATTTCAATGACATTGGTTGTTTCATACATTACTATCTGGGAAGTAAGTTTTAAACTTGAACAAGAACTACCGTAATATTTAATATCGTTAAAATTAACGACCATAGTACGATCAGGTGCGGTTCCAAAAACTGTCCAGTTCATTTTCCCATTCGCAATATCAGCCGGTGAAGGAAAAATATCCATATAAACACCAAAGATTGCTGTTTTAAATAAATTAGGGTTTGGAATGGACTCGTCAAATATCCAGGTGCTACCACTGCCCGGGGTATACTGCGGATCAAAGGAAACAACTCCATTTGTACTTACAATCATATTCGTATAGGCCTGCCCGTAGAAACAGAAGTCAAAGGGTAGTGGGATTCTTGTCGACCATTTATCATCAACGTTATAGGGGTCTGTAACATCAATGGGTGTTCCTCCGGTAAAAGGAAATGGGGGATCGTAAGGTATGGACGAAACCGAATAGGTGCTGGTGTCGCCAGTATAGAGGTACTCGGCGGTAAGGTCGGTGCATGTTTCGTTGCACTCCAACACTACATCTTCTCCTGCATCAACATTTGGATGTCCCGGTCCTTGGGCAAAGCCAGAGAGGGATATCGCAAAAACACTGATAAGCAAGGAGGTTTTTCGTACAAAGTTGGTTTCAAGAAACTCAAAACAACTTTGTAAGCGGGGGGGTAATTTTTTCTTCATAAAGCATCGGTTGAAAATGATCTTAATTTAAGGTTAAAATTTTAATAGCCGAATATAATAAATTAATAACAATCAACGCCAAAATTAATGGGTTAACTTTTTTGATTTTTCTGTTGTACTCAATCTGTCATTGTCATGGGCGAATAATTAAGGGGTTACACGGTTTTGTCGCGATTGTTAAAATTCGTATTGATTGAAGTTTGAAAAAAGAGAAGGTGACATTTAGGAACTCCCGATTTTGATTTTGGCTCCTCTCAGAGAAATTTATTAACATTCGAATCTGATTAAAAACCTAAAAAACCTATTTAATGGCTCTTTATTTCACTCTCCTTATTAGGAACAGTAGAAAGCTATTTAGTTATTTATTCGAGTGACTTAATAACTCAATAACCCAGTATTCAGCAATTCAGTAAATCAGTAATTCAGTAACTTAATAACCCATTAACCCAATCTCCGAGTAACTTAAAAAATTGCCTACTAAGTACTGAAATGACTCGCTCAGGGTTTCGTATCTTTGTCCTATATATAAGCTTATGATAGATCAAACAGATATTTCCTACGAAAAAACGGTGCTTGTTGGGTTGATAACCCAATTTCAAAACGAAGAGATGAGTGAAGAATACCTAGACGAGCTAGAGTTTCTGGCTTTTACCGCTGGCGCTGAGGTTCTAAAAAGATTTACTCAAAAAATGGAGGTTCCAAATCCCAAAACATTTATCGGTACTGGAAAACTGGAAGAGGTGAGGAAATTTGTGGAAGACAATGAAATCGGCGTCGCTATTTTTGATGATGAACTTTCGCCTGCACAACAGAAAAATATTGAACGTATTCTCCAGTGTAAAATAGTTGATAGAACCAATTTAATCCTTGACATTTTTGCCCAAAGAGCGCAAACTAGCTACGCACGAACGCAGGTGGAATTGGCGCAATATGAATACTTACTCCCAAGATTGGCAGGAATGTGGACTCACTTGGAGCGTCAACGTGGAGGTATCGGGATGCGTGGTCCTGGAGAGCGTGAGATTGAAACGGACAGACGAATTGTACGCGATAGAATTTCGTTATTAAAAGACAAATTGAAAAAAATTGACCGTCAAATGGATGTGCAACGAGGCAATCGTGGCTCCTTGGTGCGCGTCGCTTTAGTCGGTTATACGAATGTTGGGAAGTCGACCTTGATGAACACGCTCAGCAAGAGCGAAGTTTTTGCCGAAAACAAACTGTTCGCAACTCTGGACACTACGGTGCGAAAGGTTGTAATAGGAAACCTCCCCTTTTTATTGACAGACACCGTTGGATTCATAAGAAAACTACCTACACAACTCGTAGAATCCTTTAAAAGTACTTTGGACGAAGTCCGCGAGGCCGATTTGTTACTTCATATTGTTGATATTTCGCATCCTTCCTTTGAGCATCATATTGATTCGGTAAATAAAATTTTGGAAGAAATAGGAAGCGCCGACAAACCTACGGTTATGGTCTTTAATAAGATTGATGTCTACAGTCCGGAAGAAATCGAATCGGATGACTTGATGACCGAAAAAACCACGGCTCATTATACTTTGGAGGAATGGAAACAAACCTGGATGGCGAAAATGAACGGCGATGCGATTTTCATCTCAGCCTTAAATAAGGAAAACTTTTCGGAGTTTCGAAAACTGGTCTATGATAAAGTTAAGGAAATCCACACTGCTCGTTTTCCTTATAACGATTTCCTTTATACCGAATATGAAGAAGAGGAGGAGTAAAAACTTCTCCTTCCTTTGTTTAAGCGATTTTCATTTTATGAATTATTCGTTTAGACAAAAGCACTATACCCAGTAATCGCTCTTCCCACAATGAGGGTGTTAATTTCCTTGGTTCCCTCATAGCTGTAAATTGCTTCGGCATCGGCGACAAATCTTGCCACGTCGTATTCCAACAAAATTCCATTGCCGCCCATAACTTCGCGAGCACTGCGCACGACATCTCGGGTGCGAAGGCTACAAAAAACTTTGGCTAAGGAAGCGTGTTCGTCAGTGAGTAAACCTTCATCCTGAAGTTCGGAAAGGCGGAAACAAAGCGTTTGCATTGCCGTTAAGTTGGCCAGCATTTCCACCAAATGATTTTGAACCAGTTGGAAAGCAGCGATTGGTTTGCCAAATTGCTCTCGCTTTTTGGTGTATTTCAGAGCGCTTTCATAAGCACCTCGAGCACAGCCAACAGCTTGCCACGCCACGCCAGCACGGGTTACTTTCAAAACTTTTGCGGTGTCTTTAAAAGAATCACATTTTTGAAGACGATCACTTTCTGGTACTCGGCAATCCGTCATAGTTATCAGTGCGTTTTGAACCGTTCGCAAAGCCATTTTGTTTTCTATCTTTTCCGCTTTAAATCCAGGATTCCCTTTTCGAACCAAAAATCCCTTTACTTGGTTTGTCGCTTCATCATTGGCCCAAATAACAGTAACATCTGAAAAAGTAGCGTTCCCGATCCATTTTTTCTGTCCGTTTAATATCCATTCGTCTCCCTCTTTTCTGCAAGTAGTGCCCATTCCGCCAGCAACCGCAGAACCTACCTCGGGTTCAGTAAGTCCGAAGGCGCCAATGAGTTCCATTCGCGCCATTTTTGGAAGCCATTCCTGTTTCTGCGCTTCACTTCCGCAGATGTATATTGAACTCATTGCCAAACCACTATGTACTCCGAAAAAGGTAGAAATCGAAACATCCACGCGCGCCAACTCCATTGCGATGATACCTTCCATAACGAAACTTTCATTTGGAGTTCCATAACCATCCAAGGTAAGACCACAAATATTCAATTCGGCCATTTTCGGAATTATTTCAAATGGAAATTCAGCTTGGTTCCAATATTCATTGGCGATGGGCCTAATTTCATCTTCCATGAAATTGCGAACTTTTAACTGAAGCTCTCTTTGCTGAGGCGTTAATTTTAGGCTGAGGTCATAAAAATCGCCATCGATAGGAGGTAACTTGTGTTGCCCTTTTTTTCCTCTTTTGTGTTTAAGCATTTTCATTAATCCTTGCAACTGACGGTCGTCGAGCTCCCCAACGGTTGTCATGATTTCTGAAAGATCTACCTTTTGGGACAACTTCCCCAAAGCATCCAAATCGATGGTTTTCATTAGGTGAAGTGTCTGTTTTATTTTTGAGAAGAGAGACATAGGCGTCGGTTTTAAGAAATGATTTCTAAAGATACCGACAACGATGTTTTGGTAAGGCCAAAGAAAAGTTAATTCCAAAAACTTGTCATGTGAGTTATTTACCCAAACAAATGATGCACCACATCATGCACCTTAGCAACTCTTAGAATGTTGATATGAAAAGTGTTTTTTGGGATTTTGCAGTATTTTGAAATAACAATTGAGGTGAATCCAAGTTTTTCTGCTTCCAAAATTCGTTGTTCAACACGGGTTACAGGTCTGATTTCTCCTGCTAAACCAACTTCGGCGGCAAAACACATGCGTTTGTCGATTGCGATATCAATGTTTGAAGAAAGCACTGCGGCAACAACCGCTAAATCAATAGCTGGGTCGTCAACGGTAATTCCCCCCGTAATATTTAGGAAAACATCTTTAGCTCCCAATTTGAAACCAGCGCGTTTTTCTAAAACTGCAAGAATCATGTTGAGTCGTTTAGCATTGTAGCCTGTCGCACTTCGCTGTGGAGTTCCATATACCGCACTGCTCACGAGGGCTTGAATTTCAATCATCAAAGGCCGCATTCCTTCAAGAGTGGCAGAGATTGCTGTGCCACTTAAATCTTCTTCGTTTTTAGAAATCAATATTTCGGAAGGGTTTGAGACTTCACGCAATCCGCTGCCTTGCATTTCGTAGATTCCGAGTTCATTTGTGCTTCCAAAACGATTCTTATTGGCTCGCAGAATTCTGTAAATATGGTTTCTGTCCCCTTCAAATTGCAACACTGTATCTACCATATGTTCCAAAATTTTTGGACCCGCAATGTTTCCATCTTTGGTGATATGACCAATTAGAATAACTGGAGTAGCGGTTTCTTTGGCAAATTTTATCAGTTCGGTTGTTGTTTCACGAATTTGCGAAATACTTCCAGCGCTGCTTTCAATAAAATCGGTATGGAGGGTTTGAATGGAATCTATCACCACTATATCTGGTTCAAGTTCTTCAATAATTCTGAAAATATTTTGGGTTTTTGTTTCAGTAAGAATATAGCAGTTTTCTGAAACGGGCTGAATTCTTTCTGCGCGCATCTTGATTTGTTGCGCACTTTCTTCCCCCGAAACATATAAGGTTTTATAGGGAAGTTGCAGCGCAATTTGTAACATAAGCGTGCTTTTTCCAATTCCAGGTTCACCGCCTAAAAGCGTTAATGATCCGGGAACTAAGCCTCCTCCTAAAACGCGATTAAGTTCATTGTTTTGAGTGTTTAATCGAGCTTCCGCTTGTGTGGAGATTTCAGAAATACGTTGCGGTTTCGCAATTCTCTTTGAAGTGTTTTCTGACGATTTCCAACTCGTTTTTTCTGCTTTTTGGATTACTTCTTCCGCAATAGTGTTCCATTCCTTACAAGAAGTACACTGTCCTTGCCATTTGGAATATTGCGCGCCACAGTTTTGGCAGAAAAAGGTTGTTTTTGTTTTGGCCAAGGGGTTTGTATTTATAATTTAATGATTGTCCGCAAAATCAAATTGCGATCTAAATTAATCTAAGACGAAAGAACCTAGGACGTAAGACAATTTCAATTTTTGCGAAAATATAAAATTTCGATACAATTATGTCCTACGTCTTGCCGTCTTAAGTCCATCTTATGTAGGTTTGCTTAAAAAGACATAAACTGCCAAAGGGCAATCAATAACCAAAATCACTCTTTATTTTATTGGCCCGTTCCATCATAAGATCAGAGGTAATAAAATCAACTTCTTTTTTGTCAAAGGCTCCTTGATAAGTTCGCATTGCTTTTTTAGGATCGCCAGTTTCCTCATAATAGCGGCCTAAAAAATAATCGCCCAAAGCGGTATCAGGATATTGTCTTTTGGCAAGATTTGCAATCTCCCGTAAGGATTCCCATTGTTTTTTCTTTTCCGAAGCACTGGCGGCGGCTAGAAAATCATTGACGCGAATATTGTTTTTTATACTAAATAGGTCTTCAATCACTTTGTACTTATCCAAGAGGTACTGAGAGATTGGTGTCTCCAACTTGAGCAAAACATCGGAATATTCTGTTTTGCTGATGGGTCTATACACGGAGAATATTTTCTCCAATGCATTTGGAATTCCCCTGCCCACTAAGGAATAGTGTGTGGCTCCTTCAAAATTGTCATAATAGTAATTGAAGGTTGGACTCTGTATCAATTTTAGTTGGCTATTTAAGCCTTCAGCAGATTCCTGTAGTCCTTTAATATCATCAGTTCCTGTAGCGACATAATAAAAGATTCTTTCTTTCATTTCTGGTATTCTTTGGGCAATTCTGTCTTCCATCTTGGGAGCGAAATCAGGACTTAAATTTATATACCCATTCAATAAAGGAGGACTTTTGAATAGGTAATAATTTAGGAAATTTGCAGTAAAATCATGGCCTACACCAATAATGAATTTAGCAGTCCTATACTTTTTGTCGATATAAGGGATTAGTTCCAATCCCAAAAACTCGAAGAATTTTGCTCCGTCTTCTGCAGGTAAATAATTTTGTAGATCATAAGCGCAGTCGGCATACCGATCCTCTCCTTGAATTACACCCACCACAATAGATTCGGGCATATCTTCCCAATAACTGTAGTAGTCCACATTTCCGGCTACAGGCTCAAAGAGATAATCTCCGTCCAATACCAGAACTATAGGGTATTTTTTGTCCTTATTAATGTCATAGTTTCTAGGTAACTGTATCTTTATTCTTCGCGGTTCATCGAGTTTTTTTGAATCGATAACCTCATAAATCGTTTGTGAGAATGAGATATAATTAAAGAGAAAAACTAAACCAAGTAATATGAATTTCCTCATAATTATTTTTTTTTAATAGGGAAAGATAACAAATTATCCCAATATGATTTTCGATTTATATTCAGTATTAAAAATTAACGTGAATAATTTGATTTTGCTCCGAAAAATATGTTCCCAATTACCTAGCCTGAAGGTATGAGAGTGTATAGCAAAAAAATACGCCAATCATCGAAGGTGAAGGTCGGGATAAACCTATATTTGAGGTAAAAGAGTTGTGATATTACAGGTTTTATAATTATTCAAGCACGTAAACAATCACTCCTTTTGGATCCCCTTTTACAGAAAGACTTATGTGATTGTTTGATCCTTCTCTTCCCATGGAGGCCTCGGAGGTGCCAAATACAGGAAAACCTCCAACCAAGATTCCATTTTTGTCAAAAACATAAACTTTTTTCTCCTGCATTTCGGTAATGGTAGCATACGTTTTTTGATGGATGGTGAATAAGTTCGGCCTACTGTACAGTCCAATAGGAAGTTCGGCCAATTTTCCATCAATCCGCAACAGATTATTATCTAGAGTTGCTTTTGTATTTCCGTTAATGGCAAACCAGTAATTGTCACCTACATTCAATTTTTGGGATGAAACCTTTCCGTCTTCAGAAATACGTTCCTTGACGTTATCTTTTGTGATTACAACGAAAGCATCGTCTTCCGCGGTTATTGGGATTTCTGAAAAATTAAATTTCTTTGAGACTGAAACCCTCGATTTTCCTACCCGGCTTAAAATGTTTAAAGTCCCATTTTCCTCAGCTATCAAAATGTAATCCTTTTTGCCCATTCTAATGTGGGTTGGCGATTGGGCAACATCGCTTTTTGCTTTCGAAAATGAAAAACCTCTTACAGTTTTCCCTTCGTTATTATACAACAACACGGCTTTCCCTTGGACGATCATAAACCGGTATTTGTGGTTGTTGTCGTAGTCGAATATAGAGAGCGGCTGGGTAATTTCGTCTTTAAATTTTATAGGAAATGAATTGACATCCTTTCCGTTTCTGTCTAAAACATAAACCACATTCTTTGTGGCGAAAGCCATTTGTTTATTGCCTTTTCCGAAGACGTCCACCTCTTCTATTTTTCCTAAAACAGGGGAACCGAGATTTTTGGTCCAAAGGATTTTTCCGTTTTCCGAAATATAATAAAGTTTGTTGCTAATGTCCTGCGCCACCACATTGCCATTATCGCCAATTAACTGAGGGCTTCCCAACAAGGGACTTTCAAGACTGACATTAAATTTTTCTGAAACGCCTCCCGCCACGCTTTTAACATCTGCCTTTCCTTCGTTACAACTGATTGTTACGTGCGCAAAATTTTTATCAAAACTGAACTGAAACGCCGCCAATGGATAGTCTGCTAAAGAAATATTTTTAAATGCTTTTTTAGATATAACATTGAAGAAATCTGCGATAGTTTCCGAGAAATCTCCCTGCATTTTGAAGATTAACAGAGAAGAAGCGGAACTCAAGTCAGAGGCTGTATTTTTGAAATATGCGGTGTTATTTAATGTTGAGTTGTTTTGAAAGGAGGCAATAAGTTCTTCTGCCGAAGCTTCACTTTCAGTAAAAACAAAGAAATCTTCCAGTTGGAACACATAATTTGCCTTTTTCGCATTTATTAACGGGGAAAATGTTTTCTGAAACAATTGCGGCTCACTGAAACTTTTTATCTCTATCTCTCGAAACGAACTTTGGATGGATACAAATCGTGCCAAGGCATCACTAGTAACGGTTGCGTCGATACTTTTTACAAAGATTGCGGTTCCACTTTTAAGCTCAATAGATCCAACTTCGCTAGCGGAATCAAAAATACCGGTGGTTTTGGCTGCTTCCTTTTCTCCTCGAAATTTTCGAAAGTTTGCTTGAAGTTTTTCGGCATCGTCAAAGGTAAAGCTCATTGCGCTTTTTGCATCTATTGGTGTTAGCGTGGCAAGGTTGGTTTCCTGAGGCACTTGTTCATCAAAAACGTTTATCAGTTGTGGAATGCTGTCTGTGACCAGCGTGATTCCTGCTGCTTTGAAGGATTCTGGTGCAATCGAAATATCCAAAGCGGTCCAAGAATTGAAATCAACGTTCGAGGAATCAGTGACCGCCATTTTATTTCCGCGCAATAAGGCTGTAAATTCACTAGAAGTTGGCAGCTCAAATACCTTTTTAAAATTTTCTCCTCGTTCGGTTTTTCCCTTTAAAATATCCATCAGAATTTGCTGTGAAGAGGAAGCGATGAACACGCTGTCCACTATGGCGGTAAAAGCAATTTTAGTGTCTAGAGTAATTCTTTGAAACGTGAGTTCCTCAATTTTTAAAGTTTCAATTATTTTGTCGTTCAAGGAATCAGGCTGAAAAAGATTTGGGGTTTGTTTCGAAATAAAAGTATATGCCGAAACAGAATCATTTATCTTGTTTAAGCACAGGAGGCTTTGAGAATTTGGATTTAGATGTTTAAGAACCGGTGCTTCTTCCGAAAGAAACAGATAGGGTGCAGTTTTATCAAATTTGGAAAACAGGGAATTGTTTTCAATATCGGCCTGCAATGTTCCCCAATTGGATATTTTCAAGATTACTGAAGAGTTTAAAGGCACATAATCCATCAAAGTTCCCGTTTTCTGAGATGTTTTTTCACAACTCAAAAAGGAGATAAAAAGCAAAAACAAAATCAGTTTTCCCGAAATTTTTCTCATAGACACAAATGTAGTGAGGAAAGGTGTTGGTTTCAAGCCGATTTGAAAATGTTTATTGACGGGTTTTCAACAAACTCTCTTTGTTTTCGGTAAGAGGAAGCAATCGAAAACTCTTCCTGTGAAAAATTGTGCTGCCGAAACTGCGAATGGCTTCTCGGTGTTCTTTGGTGGGATAACCTTTATTTTGTTTCCAATTATACATTGGGAATTCTTCGTGAAGTGCCGTCATATAATCATCCCGATGGGTTTTCGCAAGAATAGAAGCCGCCGCAATATGCAGGTATTTGCTGTCTCCTTTTACCACGCATTCATAAGAAATTTCTTGAAACGGTTTAAATCGGTTGCCGTCAATTGCAATAAATTCTGGAATTTGCGAAAGTCCTTCAATGGCTCGGTGCATTCCTAAAATAGAGGCGTTCAGAATATTTATGGCGTCAATTTCGTCCATCATTACGTGAATTACTTTAAAACAGATGGCTTCTCTTTCGATGATTTCACGAAGTTCCTCCCGTTTTTTCTCCGACAGTTGCTTGCTGTCCGTTAAAAAAGGGTGTTTAAAATTGTTGGGAAGAATTACTGCCGCCGCCGTAACAGGTCCCGCCAAGCATCCCCGACCCGCTTCGTCTGTGCCGCATTCAAGGAGATTTTGATTTATTTTTAACTTCAACATGATGATTGCAAAACTCCATATAAAAATTCAAAATCCAAATTCCAAATTCCAAAACTCAAATGTCTTTAGTTTGGTGTTTTGTGTTTTTTTAAATTTTGTGCTTTTTCATTTGGAATATGGAACATCACATTAAGCATAAAAAAAATTACCTTTGCCCAAAAGCTATTTCAGTATGAAGAAAATACTTTTGCTATTGTTGGTATCGTTGGTCACGGCAACTGTGTTTTCCCAAACTCCTTCTTCGAAAAAGGAAAAACCACCAATTCAAGCTTATAAAATAATTTCTGCGGCTCGTGATACTACTTTTGTGGATACAACACTTTCCATTCAAAAGAAATATAAATTCAACTATCTGCGGAAAGACAATTTTGAACTTTTGCAGTTTTCAAACGTGGGTCAGACATATAATTCATTGGCGTATTCCTTTGATCGGTTGAACTTAAAACCGCATTTCGTTGCCCAATCCCACCATTTCAATTACAAAGAAATAGAGGATATTAATTATTGGAATGTGCCTACGCCTTTTACAGATCTTTATTATAAAACCGCCTATAAGCAAGGACAGCAAATGGATGCTTTTTTTACGGTAAACACTTCGCCGCAATTTAATTTTTCTATTGGGTACAAAGGAGTTCGTTCCCTGGGGAAATATCAACACATTCTAACCAGCACAGGGAATTTTGTCTTTACAACAAACTACCATTCAAAGAACAATCGGTATGCTATCAGGACCCATGTGGCGGCTCAGGATATTCTGAATCAAGAGAATGGAGGGTTAAAGGATTCTTCTTTAGAACTTTTTATAAATAACGATTCCGAATTTAGAGATAGAGGCCGGTTGGATGTGCAATTTGAAGATGCCGAAAACAAATTGGAGGGACTTCGGTTTTATGCCGATCATCATTACGAACTCATCAGTCAACGAGATAGTACGGGATATTCTGTTTTGACTTTAGGAAACGTGCTAGCTTATGAGAAAAAATCATTTATATATAATCAGAAAACAGCGTTTCAACCTTTTGGTCCTTCTTATGTGCCCACAGATTTGTTCACAAGGACAACTCTTGAGGATTTCAACGTACAAGGATATTTGGATTTCAACAATTCTCTTTTCGGAAAAATTACAGCTTGGGCAGGCTATACCGATTTGAATTACGGTTACAACTCGCTTTTGATCCTTGACACCGGTCGAATCCCAAATCGCATTAAGGGTGATATTATTGAAGCGGGAGCAGCGTATGAAAAGGAATATCGCGGATTTAAACTCTCTGGAAAAGGGGCCATCAACGTATCTGGAGAATTTGACGGTAATTACCTTCAAGGGGCGGCTTCCTATAATTTGAATGACGATTATGAAGCAAAAGCCTCAATAACTATCCATTCGGTAGCCCCAAATTTCAATTTTCAGTTGTACCAAAGTGACTACAAAAATTACAATTGGAAAACGAACCTGAGCAATGTGAAAACCCAGGAATTGAAGTTTGAAATAAATACCAAGAAGTTTGGAAACGCATCGGTCAGTTATACGGGAATTGATGATTACGCCTACTTTGGCATAAAAGAAGATGACATTACCCCAACGCCGATGCAATCGTCGGAACGGGTGAATTATTTAAAGGTTAAGGCTGAAAAGGAATTTACTTTCGGTAGGTTTGCTTTGGACAATACCATCATGTATCAGCAAGTTTTGGGTGGCGAAAATGTTTTTAACGTGCCGCAATTGATCACCAGGAATTCACTTTATTACCAAGATCATTGGTTTAAAAAGGCTTTGTTTTTACAAACGGGCGTTACTTTTAAGTATTTTACAGAATATAATATGAATGCCTACGACCCTGTTCTTGCAGAGTTCTACGTCCAAAACGATCAGGAATTAGGTGGTTTTCCGTTGGTAGATCTTTTCTTTAATGCGAAAATCAGACAAACTAGAATCTACTTTATCTACGAAAACTTCACAGCCCTCTTTGCCAGTAAAAACGAATACTTCGCAGCCCCGGGCTATCCCTATCGTGACAATGTATTGCGGTTTGGATTGGTATGGAATTTCTTCTTGTAGGGAATTATTCTGATGAAAAAATGGGCTCAAGGTTCAATTTAACTTTTAGTGGTTTTAAAAGCTGATGCTTTCAATTCTTGCTCAACCTGTGATATTCCATATTTGGTCGCTATTTCCTTCCATTTGGCAACCGCATTCACTACTTCTTCTATTATTTCATTCGCTCTTTTTTCGGATAATCTAAAATACTCAGCGACTTCCATTGTAAGATTTAAATCTAAAGAATTGTCTTCATCCGAGATATTTAGCTTTAATCCAGTACCTGTTTCAACTGGGTTAATATCGTAAGCGGGCGATAACACCCAACCTTCATCAGTCAATAAAAATCCGTGATTTCTAAGATGATCGTCTGTGTTTGTAACACAAATACTAAATACGATTCTTCTCCAAAGCTCTTCAAGATCTTGATTAACATTAGCGCCATTATTTTGTATAAAATGAACAAGCTCTAAATAACTAGCTCCATCTGCATGGTCTTCGCCATCTGTATATCCGAGCATAGTCATGGCAGAAGCAAAATGAATTCGCTGTCCATCATTTCCGCGGTCAAACCTTTTTGTGAGAAAAGTATAATAATCTGAAGAGAATTTTTGGGCTTTGGAAGGAGCCATATTAATTCCTGCTAAAATGGCTAGTTCGTATGTTACAATTTCCCATCCTCCCGTATCTCCTTGGTCGTTTCTGCTTTGAAACTTTGCTATCCACAAACCTCCATCGTTATCTACAATACTAGCTTTAGGCCTTGCGCCGCCCAAGGAAGCTCCTGAGGCTATGAGCATATTCAACCATTTTAAATATTCAGGATCGTCTATAACATCATCATCTTCTAGCCTTAAACTTATTTGTTCTAGTTCTCTAAGTGAGGTCCAGGGTGGACTAGCCATTTTCTTATTGTCATTTAAAAAGGAGCCATCCTCATCCAATTTGAATCTTAAAGCCCCCATCCTATGACCATCATAAACTCCGAGAAGATAATCAGTTTCAAATAATTTATTCTCTACTCTTTTTTCAATTCTAGCAAGAGCAGCTTCCCTTCTGCGCATTAAAATCCGACCCCAACGATCGGAAGAGGAATCTAGAAATATTCCAAAATTATCTTGGCCTTCCTTTAAATAATGCTTTCCGGAATATAACTGCAAACTAGGATCTAACAATTGAGCGGGTCCATTTTGCAACCATTCATCGATGTACTCGAAAGAAAACACCTCTTTACCTTTTAATCGATCAGAACGCAACGCGCCCATCAGTAAGGGCTTTTCCATCCCTGACCAATGTGCATAAACACTTATAGCTCGTTTGCCATCATGTTTGGCCATTCTTACCTTTTCGTTTTGGTGCTCTCTCATTTGTGCTAAGGCCAGCATCTTGTAATTTTCTGCCTAATTCATCATCCTTAGCAAGAAAAAGAAAATCCTTTTCTAGCCCCAATACCTGCAGAACCAATAAATACGAACCAATACTTACCGTTGGTTGGCCCTTTTCAATTGCCGACAAAGTGGGCCGACTAATATTTGCGCGTTCAGCCACTTGTTCCGCGCTAAATTTTCTTCTCAGGCGTGCGAGCTTAATATTCTCTCCCATTTCTTCAAGAATCCTTCTGGTTTTTGGTAATACTATCATTCTGCTCTTTGGCATAACACAAAATATGATTTACAAATATAATGCTTTTTGTAAATTATATTTGGTGTTATGAATATATTTGTAATGGCTGTAGAAGTTTTTCAGCAAAAACAAGAAAAGCATAGCATCTCCCTTAGTTTTTTGCTCGTTTTTGGTAGAACTTTATTTTTTTGAGATTTCTGACCTTTGCAAAGAAGTGATTTCACTTCAAAAAGTGACAGGACAAATTGTGTTTGATTCTAAAAACATTCGACTTATCCCGATTTTTCATCAATAAAGTAAAATCAAAGGAAGTTAAATGGCATTCTTCTCAAAGCCAGTCGAGCGATTCTTATTCGCATGAAGCAAATAGTATAGTATCGAGACTAATCCCTCAAAAGTCCTCTTGAAATAACAATCTTCTGAATTTCTGAAGTGCCTTCGTAAATCTGGGTAATTTTTGCATCACGCATCAGGCGCTCCACGTGGTATTCTTTAACATAACCGTTCCCGCCGTGTACTTGCACTGCTTCAATGGTTACATCCATTGCTACTTGGCTGGCATACAGTTTTGCCATAGCGCCACTCATATCGTAGTTGTTCCCTTGATCCTTATCCCAAGCGGCTTTCAGTACGAGAAGTCGCGCTGCTTCAATGCTGGTGTGCATATCGGCAAGTTTAAAGGCGATAGCTTGGTGGTTGCAAATTTCAGTTCCAAAGGATTTGCGCACTTTTGAATATTCACGAGCCAAATCATAAGCTCCAGCGGCAATCCCTAATGCTTGGGCCGCAATTCCGATTCGACCACCCGCAAGGGTTTTCATAGCGAAACTAAAGCCAAAACCATCGGCTCCAATTCGGTTTTCTTTTGGAACTCGTACATCGTTGAAAATTAAAGAGTGGGTGTCACTTCCGCGAATTCCCAATTTATCCTCTTTTGGACCGATTTCAAAACCTTTCCAGCCTTTTTCAACAATGAACGCATTGATTCCTTTGTGTTTTTTCTCTTTATGGGTTTGGGCGATTACCAAATAATAATCAGCAGTACCGCCGTTGGTAATCCAGTTTTTTGTTCCGTTTAGAATATAATGGTCGCCATCTTCAATTGCGGTAGTTTTTTGTGAAGTGGCATCGCTGCCTGCTTCTGGCTCACTTAGGCAAAATGCCCCCAGCTTTTCGCCAGTCGCTAATTTTGTAAGGTATTTTTGTTTTTGCTCTTCAGAACCATAAGCCTCAATTCCATAACAAACTAAAGAGTTGTTCACGGAAACAATCACAGAACAAGAAGCATCGATTTTGCTGAGTTCTTCCATCACCAAAGTGTAGGAGACGGCATCCATTCCGCCACCGCCGTATTTAGGATCTACCATCATTCCAAGGAAACCGAGTTCGCCCATTTTCTTTACTTGTTCGGTTGGGAATTTTTGAAGATTATCCCTTTCAATAACGCCCGGAAGTAGTTCGGTACGTGCAAAATCACGAGCGGCGTCGCGAATCATTATCTGTTCTTCGGATAGACTGAAATCCATAGGCTTTTTATAAGAAAAATTGTGTTTTTATAGAGAAAAGGCAAATGTACTTATAAAATGGAAATTTCAAAAATGTATAATTTCAAATAAAATACCAAATTCCAATTTCCAAAAGTTGAGAGTTAATATTTTCAATTTTGAAATTTATTTGGAATTTGATGCTTGTAATTTGGAGTTTTTATCTACTTCCTTACTATCTTTAATGCTCATTCAATTCAATCAACTTGAAAAAAAACGATTATCATATCATCGGAGTAATGAGCGGCACCTCGCTGGACGGAATTGATTTAGCTGAAATCATTTTTAATTATTTTGAAGAGAAATGGAGTTTCAAAATCCTTAAATGCGAAACAATTCCTTATTCATCATTTTGGAAAGACGAACTTCGGGAAGCAATCAACTATTCGCGAGAACAACTAGAACGGCTCGATTTCAAATACACCGAAAAACTTTCGGAAGAGATTCGAGGTTTTATTCAAAGGAACAATATTCAGGAACTTGATGCAATTTGCAGCCATGGGCATACCATTCTCCATCGCCCAGAAAGGGGATTTACACTTCAAATAGGGAATCTTCCGCGATTGGCTAAAATGATTTTCCACACGGTAGTTTGTGATTTCCGCACCCAGGATGTGAAAGTTGGAGGTCAAGGTGCGCCGCTTGTGCCAATTGGAGATCGATTGCTATTTTCGGAATATGACTACTGTTTAAATCTTGGAGGCTTTGCAAATGTTTCTTCGGAAGTTAACGACAATCGAATTGCCTATGATATCTGTCCTGTAAACATCGTTTTAAACCTCTATGCAGAAAAACTCGGAAATGATTTTGACGAAGATGGAAAGTGGGCGAAAAGAGGTATCGTAAATTCACTTTTGCTTGAAAAATTGAATTCTCTTTCTTTTTATTCTCAAAAACCTCCAAAATCTCTTGGCTTTGAATGGGTCCGAGAAAATATCTTCCCGCTTTTGAATAATTTCAATATTTCTTCCGAAGATATTTTGCGGACTTTTACCGAGCACATTGCGATGCAACTGGCGATTCAATTTTCCGAAAATGCTTCGGTATTAATTACAGGTGGCGGAGTGTATAATTCTTTCTTAATCGAAAGATTGAAGAATTTAAGTTCCGTTGAGGTTGTTATTCCTTCTTCGGAAATAATCGAATATAAAGAAGCCCTTATTTTTGGACTCTTGGGGGTGTTAAAACTGCGAGGCGAAATAAACTGTTTGGCGAGTGTAACAGGAGCAAAAAAAGACCACTCTACAGGCGAAGTTTTCTTCCCGTAATTTTTCTTCAAAATAAAGTCAAACCCCTACTAAGTTTTTTATATTTGTCGTGAAAATTTAAAGTCTCTGAGGAAGAAATCTGTCATTACCCAATGCTTGGATTTATAAGAGATTAATCTACCAAATATCCATGAAAGATTTACTCAAGAAGTACGAAGAACGAAATCCTGAAATAGTTTTCCATTGGAATGATCCAGAAACCGAGGCTGAAGGCTGGACGGTTATCAATTCCCTGCGCGGTGGAGCGGCTGGTGGTGGAACCCGAATGAGGAAAGGACTTGATATGAACGAAGTGCTTTCATTAGCAAAAACAATGGAAGTGAAATTCACGGTTGCTGGTCCTCCTATTGGGGGTGCAAAAAGCGGGATAAATTTTGATCCTTCCGATCGTCGAAAAAAGGGCGTTTTGGAACGTTGGTTTAAGGCGGTTTCTCCATTATTAAAAGGATATTACGGTACAGGAGGCGATATGAATGTGGACGAAATCCACGAAGTAATTCCATATACAGAACAATGCGGACTTTGGCATCCTCAGGAAGGTGTGTTTAATGGTCACTTTATACCTTCCGAAGCAGATAAAATTAATCGCATTGGCCAATTGCGTCATGGAGTGGGAAAAGAGTTGGAAAACCCTAATTTTTGTCCAGATACAGCCGGGGGTTATAAGGTTGCCGATATGATTACAGGTTTTGGAGTGGCAGAAGCTGTAAAACATTATTACGATATTTATGGAGGTAGCGTCAAAGGAAAACGGGCTGTAGTTCAAGGGTTCGGAAATGTTGGTTCCGCAGCGGCTTACTACCTTTCTCAAATGGGTGCCAAAATAGTGGGAATAATTGACCGCGATGGAGGTGTCATTAAGAAAGATGGATTTTCGTTTGAAGAAGTAAAGCAACTTTTCTTGAACAAAGATGGAAATACGCTGGTGGCTGATAAAATGATTCCTTTTGAAGAAATAAACGATCAAATTTGGAAACTCGAAACTGAAATATTTGCCCCTTGCGCAGCCTGTAGATTTGTTACTAGAGACCAAGTTTCGCAAATGATTGAAAATGGATTGGAAGTGATAAGCTGCGGCGCTAACGTGCCTTTT
>JBLWTS010000014.1:23125-46862 GCA_048270045.1 Aequorivita sp. | reverse complement strand
AAACTGTAACGGTAACATTTGCAGTATCATTGCCACAAGGAAGAGTTCCGTTAACGGTATATGTATAAACTCCCGAAGCATCAAGGGAAGGATCGAAAATACCTGAACCACTGGAAAGTGTAGGACTCCAGGTACCGCCTGTATCAGGTGTGCCGCCGAGAATTGTGAACAAGTCTATAGGACTATCATTCTCGCAAAGGTCTAGCGCTCCGCCAAGTCCAGCATCTGGGGCAGAGGAAACTGACACGGTAACATTTGCAGAATCATTGCCACAAGGAAGAGTTCCGTTAACTGTATAAGTATAAATTCCAGAGGCGTCAAGGGCAGGATCGAAAATACCTGAACCACTGGAAAGTGCAGGGCTCCATGTGCCACCAGTATCAGGTGTGCCGCCGAGGATTGTGAACAGGTCTATTGCACTGTCGTTTTCGCAAAGATCGAGGGTGCCGTCTAGGCCTGCATTGGGCGCTGGGGTTATTGTTACTGTGATATTTGAAGTATCGTTTCCACAAGGCGATGTTCCTATAACGGTATAAGTATAAATTCCAGGTGCGTCAAGTGAAGGATTGAAAATACCTGTACCACTAGAAAGAGCAGGACTCCAAGTACCGCCTGTATCGGGTGTTCCGCCGAGGATTGTAAACAAGTCTATTGGACTATCGTTTTCGCAAAGATCTAAGCTGCCGTCTAGGCCAGCATCGGGCGCTGGGGAGACTGTCACGGTAACATTTGATGTGGCATTTCCACACGGAGGAGTTCCGATAACGGTATAAGTATAAATTCCAGGTGCGTCAAGTGAAGGATCGAAAATACCTGTGCCGCTAGAAAGTAAAGGACTCCATGTTCCGCCTGTTACGGGTGTACCACCGAGGATTGTAAATAAATCTACGGAACTATCAATACTACATAAAACAAGATTGCCATCAAGACCTGCATTGGATGCTGGGTTTACTGTCACGGTAACATTTGCTGTGGCATTTCCACACGGAGGGGTTCCGATAACGGTATAAGTATAAATTCCAGAGGAATCAACTGCAGGATCGAAAATACCTGTACCGCTGGAAAGTAAAGGACTCCATGTTCCGCCTGTTTCGGGTGTACCACCGAGGATTGTAAATAAATCTACGGAACTATCAATACTACATAAAACAAGATTGCCATCAAGACCTGCATTGGATGCCGGGTTTACGGTCACGGTAACATTTGCGGAATCATTTCCACACGGAGGAGTTCCGATAACGGTATAAGTATAAATTCCAAGTGCGTCAAGTGAAGGATTGAAAATACCTGTACCACTAGAAAGAGCAGGACTCCAAGTACCGCCTGTATCGGGGGTGCCACCAAGGATTGTAAACAAATCTATTTGACTATCATTCTCACACAGATCTACGCTTCCGTCTAATCCTGCATCGGGGGCAGAAGTAACTGTCACGGTAACATTTGCTGTGTCAGTGCCACAAGGCGATGTTCCGATTATGGTATAAGTATAAATTCCGGAAGGATCAAGGGAAGGATCGAAAATGCCTGTACCACTAGAAAGAGCAGGACTCCAAGTACCGCCTGTATCGGGTGTGCCGTCTAGAATTGCAAACAGATTTACGGG
This sequence comes from Aequorivita sp., assembly GCA_048270045.1. Lineage (GTDB taxonomy): Bacteria > Bacteroidota > Bacteroidia > Flavobacteriales > Flavobacteriaceae > Aequorivita. The sequence goes on along the minus strand of JBLWTS010000014.1, from coordinate 45,259 downwards.
GCTATCATTACTGCATAAATCAATAGTATTTTCAAGACCTGCATCAGGTTTTTCAACTATTACCACCGATACAGTTGACGAACTTGGTGGGCATAAGGTGGAAGAACTAACAGTATAGGAAAAAACATAAGGACTTCCAATAACGGTCATTCCAGTGATATCAATTGTTCCTATATTTCCGTTCGTGGTAGAAAAAGGGCCTGTCCACGCACCGTCGTTCCAAGGAGTACCCCCAAGTGCAGAAAATAGATTAACCGTTGGGCTGGTGGCAACATCTGTTTCACAAATATAAATATGGCCATCCAGCCCCGAGTCATTTAGAGGCTTAAGAACTACAAGAACTTCTAGTCGACCAATACTTTCACAAGGAGAATCTACAGTAGTTGCAAAATAGTTTTCTCCATCAACCAAAGGTGTCGAGGGAGCTAATGGAGTCGCTGATGCCAAAGTTGCATACCAATTATTATTGCCATCGGTAACTAGATCGGCTATAGTTGCAGGAGATTGAGGGTCATCACAAAACTCTTGAACACTATCTCCTGTTGGCACTGGCACAACACCAACTTGGACAAAAACTGTTAATCTCGAAGTCCTACAACCCGATATTGGATCAGCTTGATCTGCATAATAAATGGTATTATCACTCAAAACTGTAGTTGGAGGTAAAGGGGTTCCTCCACTAGGAACATTGTACCATTTTACATCATTTCCAATAACAAAAAGATCTGAAATTGTCGCATCATTAGGATCGTCAACACAAACCCCTTGAAAATTAAGCCCGAAAGGAGGTCCGATGATGCTGACGGTTACAAAATCTCTTACAACGCAAATTCCGGTGGTATCACCGGCATAATAAACACTACCGTTAACTAATGAAGTGGAGTTGGGTAAAGGTGTGGTTGAAGTTGCCGTGGCATACCATTGTATCCCACCTCCACTGTCAATTGCAACAAGGTCCGAAACCGATGCAGTTTGAATATTACAAAATGATTGTACGTGGTCTGTAACAGTAGGACATTGTGAATAGGAAGGAAAAACACCACCAATAAAAATCAAAAAAAGTATAGAAAAGTATCGCAATTTGTTTTGGGGATAATTTTTATGCATAAATGGTCTGTAATTTCTTAGTACTAAAACGGAGCAATTTTAAAATGTAATTCCAGCTATTTTTGAAATTCAAAATGATTACAATTATTTCACTTGTTTATGAGTATCATTGGCTTCATATTGAAAGATAGTTACACCAAAATTGCTATAGTATCCCCATTCATTTTTTGAATATTGAAATTTTAAAGATTTGTATTCGGTTATCTTTTTTGAGCCTATCTCAAAATTTTCTGGTTGGAAAAGTCGTAAAAGTGTATCAAAAGTTATATCAAAACCATACGCTGCCATGGATACGGGTTCCGAAAAATATTGTTTCTTATAAACCTCGCCAAATGTTTTAGAAATACCCGAGGACTTCCCGCTCTGTATTGATGGAAATAGCATTTCTAAAATCACAAACCTTTTTCCTGACACATCAACTTCATCAGGAATTAAAGAAGATTCTAACACTGCCAATTGTATTGAATAATTGGATGTTTCCCTAAGAAGTGCATTGGTGGCACTAATAAACACTCCCTTTTTGTCTGAGTCTATAACCACGTAGTTTTTAACTCCTTTTTGGAACATTTCTATCAATCTTTCAGAATTGAAGACTCCATTATCCTTCACTTGAATAAATTTTGCCGCAGGAGCATTGCCAGCGATAAATGCTCGGCTTTCGGATCTACTTTCATCATTTACCACAATAAGGTTACTATTGTTTTTAGACGATAGGTAATCTAACATCGTTTTGCGCTGAGCATAAACCGATGGAACGGCTTCATATAGATTCGGGGTTTCTTTATCTTTAGACAAATTGGAAGTCGTAACAACTGGGACATCATTTTCAGCTACTGTCGCAGCAAGATCCTGAATACTATTCTGATAAAAAGGCAATATAATTGCATCCGAAGATTTAATATTCGCATTTTTGGCGACCGTGACAAGCTCTGATGAAAGTTTTGCCGAACCTATGTTGACTATATCGAAATCAATGTTCAAACCTAATGATTTGGCAGAATCAATAGCTATTAGAGCACCTCTATAAAAGTCTCTATTATACTTTACGAAGTCGCTTAAACTATTCTTATCTAAATTACTCTCAACAAACTGCTTTTCTGAAAAGGGTAGGAAAAATGTTAGATTCTTCTTTTTATCTGCAATTACAGTTTGCCTGAGATCTGTATAATTTGAAGTTGATTTTACATTTTCCGCCTTTGGGATATAAGCACCATTTACACCTGTAAAATTTGAAGACGGCATTTTTATAACCATCCCTGCTTGCACCGATGTTGACAATTTGGGGTTTAATTCCGTGAATGCATCAATACTCATTCCTGCTAACTTGGATAATCCGTATAAAGTTTCCCCTGGCTGAATGGTATGAGAAACATAGGAACCAGAATTAGAAGATGGTTTTACAGCATCTATATCAGCCTCTTTTAGAATACTTTTCTCTGAATTAGTGTTTAATATAATGTTTGGTTTTTCATTCCCATTTTCCTTAACATCGACTGGTGAAACAACAGAAGTTTCCGAGGTTGTCAAAACAGGAATTGGTTTTTTTTCGACAAATGATAAGGTTTGCCCAACCATTAACGTCGGGACAATTTGTGGATTCAAAGCTTCCAGTTGGTCAATGGAAATCCCAAACTTCTTTGAAAGCCCAAATTTTGTGTCGCCACTTTTAACGATATATGAGGTAGAATTCTGAGCAGTGAAATTTTCCCCTCTATTTCCACCAATCCGCAAGACTTCACCCACTTTGAGCATGGGAACAGTGTGCGGGTTTTGACTCTCCAAATCTGCTATACTTATGCCAAATTTCCGCGCGAGGCTATATTTGGTATCCCCAGTCTTTACGGTGTATTCAATAGTTTGTTGGTCTAAATCAATATTTTTGCTCTGTTTCGGAATGATCAAAACATCATTCTCCTTTAATCCATTAATGATATAAGGATTTAGTTCTTGAATTTCCTCTGCAGACACATTATAGTTTCGAGCTATATCCAATAAGGTTTCAGCACCAGTGACGGTGTGTTTCAATGTCACCTCTTGCGCACTTGCGATGCGGCAACATAGAAGAAAAATCAGCCAAAATGTGATAACGTTTTTCATAAAGATCGTCACTAGAGTTTTCTTAAACGACCCTCTGAAACCAGAAAAAGTTTAATTGAAAAATCATTGATTGGGGATTAAAAAAGTAGAAAAATTTATAAATATTTATTTAGGCTGTTACGTCAATCTCCTTTTAAAAAAACAATTTACTTTAATGATATTTTAAACAATAAAACAATCTTCACAAAAACTGAAAACGCTGTTCAAATATTAGCACTTTAAGGGAAAATACAGGTAGAATTTCATCCGAATTCACCAATTTGAACGTTCTTTTATTAAACAGATATCATCTAAAAAATCATGGACAAAGATACTTTAAAAAACTCTTTCTATCGATCTCCTCGGCCCCCAAACTTTCTAAATGTGGATTAAAAATTTGGCAGTCGATCAGTTTATAATCTTTTGACGTAATGTATTCGGAAAGATAATAAAATGCCACCTTAGAAGCATCACTCACCAAACTAAACATGCTCTCCCCGCAGAATATCCTTTTATCCTGAAGGTCAACACCATAGAGCCCTCCAACCAATTCGTTATCCTGCCAAACCTCAATCGATACCGCATATCCCAATTCGTGAAGTTTTATAAAAGCTTCCTGCATTTCTTTGGTTATCCACGTTCCTACTTGTCCTCTTCTAGGCACGTTGGCACAATTGGAAATTACTTGTTTAAAATCTTTATTGAAAGTGATTCTGAATTTTCCACTTCGCAATGTTTTCCGAAGACTTTTAGAAACCTTGAATTCATTAGGAAAAAGAACCATCCGTGGATCTGGACTCCACCAAAGAATAGGCTGATTATCTTCATACCAAGGGAAAATTCCAGAATTATAAGCGAGCAACAATCGGCGTACTGAAAGATCGCCACCAATGGCTAATAACCCATCTGGATAAGCTACAAGGGGATTTGGAAACCAAAGTTTTTCAGAAAGCTCGTACATCCTTCAAAATTGCTGATTTCGTTCATGAAAAAACCCTAGAAGGGTATCTAAACTCTTCGAGGGTTTTCCAGTCATTCTTGATATTAAAGTTCTTGCTAATTAAAAAGGAAGGTCGTCATGTTCCTCTTCATTAAAATCGTTTGCTGGCTCAAAGGCCTCAGCGGGCGGTACAGGAGGAATGTTGCCTCCTGAAGGAGCTTGTGATAAATTTTCAATTCGCCATCCTTGAATGCTGTTGAAATACTTCGTTTCACCTTGTGGGTTTACCCATTCGCGACCACGGACATTAATACTGACCTTTACTTCCTGACCCACTTTATAATTGTTTAGCAAATCGGTTTTGTCCTGTACAAACTCTATCATTATTACCTGAGGGTATTGTTCCTCTGTGGTAATTACCAGCTCGCGTTTCCTAAAGCCATTGCTGCCATAGGTTTTGGTTTCATCTATCAGTTTAATTTTTCCTTGTAGTTCCATTGTAAAAGTATATTAATCGTTACTGTTCGTTCTTCTTTCTTTATTTCCTAATATATTTTCCCGCCATCAAAAGCTTCCAGGCATCTTCAACATTTCCTCTGCTTAGAAAATCATGAGCTTTCTTGTGAATAATTTCTAAACTTCCTGAGTTTACAATCATTTTTAGTTCCTCAGAAGTATCGATAAAGATATTAATTTCTTCAGTATTTGGAAAATTTTCTACGTTTCCAAGCATACCTAAATCATTTCCGGTCAACACTTTGCTTTTACGAATTTCCTCTGGAAGCTCATCAACACCAATTCCGTGGGTTGTCAATGGTTTTGGAACCTCAAAGAGCCCCGTTTTAGCTCGGGTGTACCAATTGCCGCCAAGACGGGCGATGGTGTCAATTTTATGTGGATCTATAGCTTCATTTTCGTCCAAGATATTTTCGTTTATATGAAGTTTTACCACTTCGCAAATAACCAAATTTCCAGCACCTCCTTCTTTTCCCAAAGAAATTATTTCGTTTACTTTACATTCCAGCTGAACAGGAGCTTCTTCAACTCGCGGAGGCTTGACAATATGGGAAGCGAGTTCAGTAAAACCAGCTTTTTTAAACTCGTTTACTCCTTTTGCATATTCAGTAGAAGCCAGAGAAACTTGCTGAACCATATCGAAACTAACGATGTTTATGACCACTTCTGGCACTTCTAGAACATTTTCGTAGCTGTGTTTTGTCGTATTATCTCTACCCCTGCGTGCGGGAGAAAATATCAAGATTGGGGGACGCGCACTAAAGACATTAAAAAAGCTAAAAGGAGAAAGATTTACATTTCCCTCTGTATCTATGGTGCTTGCAAATGCAACCGGACGGGGCGAAACCGCTCCTAAAAGGTATCCGTGTAATTTTGCTGTGGGTATGTCTTGTGGTGAAATTGAGATCATAGCCGACAAATGTACCCAAAAGATTACAGCTTATAAAAATATGGTTGCACAATAATATCAACATATTTACTTTATATTTAAACCTGTCTATCAGACTTTGCGCCCTAAAATATTCGTTAAGTGAGTGGCAGACAAGCCGGATAAATCATTCTATATGCTGCGTAACAAAACACTCTCTCGATGGGGGTTTATTTTAGCTTCCCTTTTAATTATTAGCCTCATTCTATGGAACACTTATATTTTCTTTAATCAGTTGAAGGAAAATGAGCGTACAAAAATGGAGATTTGGGCAGTGGCACAAGAAGAACTTGCAAAAGCAAGTTTGGCTCAAAATCAATTAGATCAAGAAAATAATCTAGTTGATTTTGCATTAACAATTATCCAGAGCAACAGTACGACTCCGATGATTCTTTATACTCTTAAAGAAAATATCTATACTGGTAGGAATATTGATGATAGGATACTGGGTAATGAAAAAGCCCTTAAAAAGAAAATTGAACAGTTTGCTTCTGAGTATGAACCTTTGGAAGTAAAATATAAGGACCAGGCATTTTCCATAATTTATTACGGAAACTCACCCCTTATCAACAGGCTTAAATATTATCCAGCGGCCTTAATACTCATAATATTCCTATTCGTTTTAGCGGTCTATCTCTTTTACAAAACCTCAAAATCAGCAGAGCAAAATCGACTTTGGGCAGGAATGGCTAAGGAAACCGCCCACCAAATAGGCACTCCACTCTCCTCCCTAATTGGCTGGACGGAAATTTTAAAAAGTGAAAATATCAATCAAGATTATGTGGAAGAAATGGGAAAGGACATCAAGCGGCTGGAAACCATAACCGAAAGATTTTCAAAAATTGGTTCCATCCCAAAGCTGGAGCGTTGCGATTTGGTTAAAGAAACAAAGAGTTCATATCATTATTTGAAAATCCGTACTTCAAATTTGATTGACTTCCAGCTCCATCTTCCTGAAAGCCCTATATATGTTGATTTGAACGCACAACTTTTTAGTTGGACAGTCGAAAACTTAGTGAAAAATGGAATAGATGCCATGAAGGGAAAAGGAAAAATCACTATTTCTATCGAAAAAAACACAAAATACGCCTTGGTCCATATTTCCGATACAGGCAAAGGACTCACAAAGAGCGAATCCCGCAAGATTTTCACTCCAGGTTACACTACAAAAAAACGAGGCTGGGGTCTAGGCTTGTCATTGGCAAAAAGAATTATTGAAGAGTATCACCAAGGAAAAATTCGTGTCTCTAAGAGTGTTCCAAACCAAGGAACTACCATGGAAATCGCTCTTAAAATTGACAGTTGAAAATGAGCCAGAAGCAAAATACCTTACATATTGCACGGCTAAAGAATAACTGTCCCACTTGTTTTGGTTCAGAGGAACTGGAATTTACATTCACGCAGAACGAAAATGAAAACGTCTTCTTTCATAGGCCGTCAACTAAAATTGAGGAAACACTCTATTGTCATAATTGTAAAAACATAATTTATCCCGTAAATTGGAATCAAGATATTGAGCGAGTTTACGACTACAACAAAAAAATAGCGGAAACCAAAAGACGATATCTCAAGGTAAAACCGCTATTCTATATTCTAATTATTGCCTCTATAATAGTAGTGGCAACAATAATTTATATAATGATATTTTAAGGATTCAGTTTTTCTTTAATTGATCGGGCCAATTGCTCAAATTCCTCAGATCTCATTTTTACCTTTTTTGTAAATCGGAAATCATCCATTTCATTTAAAGGAATGAGATGGACGTGTACATGAGGCACTTCTAAACCCACCACGGCCATCCCCACCCTTTTACATGGAACGGTTTTCTCTATTGCGATGGCAACTTTTCGAGAAAACTGCATCAGTTGTAGATACAGATGTTCTCCCATATCAAAAACCTTATCGATTTCTTCTTTTGGAACGCAAAGGGTGTGGCCTTTACTATTGGGATTAATATCCAAAAAAGCTATAAAATTTTCGTCTTCCGCCACTTTATAACTGGGAACTTCTCCCTCTATTATTTTTGTGAATATTGATGCCATTGCTTAGTCTCTTGAGATTTCTAAAATATCAAATTTAAGGATTCCATTCGGAACTTGTATTTCGGCGACTTCACCTTTTTGCTTACCCAAAAGTCCTTTCCCGATTGGAGAATCGACAGAAATCTTTCCTGATTTAAGATCAGCTTCGCTTTGAGCTACTAATTTATATTTCATTTCCATGCCGTTTGCCTGATTTTTAATCTTGACCGTAGAATGAACTAAAATTTTACTTAAATCTAACTGAGATTCGTCAATCAATCGCGCATTTGCAAGTACTCCTTCCAATTTCGAAATTTTTAATTCCAACATTCCTTGGGCTTCCTTGGCAGCGTCATATTCAGCATTTTCGCTCAAATCTCCTTTGTCTCGAGCTTCCGCAATTGCATTAGAGGCCTTTAGCCGCTCTACATCGCGGAGATTATCCAGTTCATCTCTTAATTTTTTTAATCCTTCGGCAGTATAATAAGATACTTTACTCATAACTTCATCTTTTGTGTATGCAGAACATACATATTCTATTATATAACAAAATCCCGACTCGTGGCGGGACTCACTTTAATAAACTAAAAAAATCCCATACGTTGACGGGATTGTGTCCAACAAATATACAAAAAATTTACTTGTAATACATTTTGTTGTAATTTCGGTGTAAAATTTAATGCTTTGAAAATAAATAAATTTATTGTCCTTCTGATTCTTTCAGTCTTACTATCCTGTTCAAAAAGCGATGACAAACAAAACCGCAATCCCTATTTGACAAATCCTGTTGTTAGGTTGGATTTAAATCTCAACCTGCCCGAATACAATTCACTTAAATTCCCAGGTAGTTATGTAATTACCCCGCAAGGAATAAAAGGGATAGTGGTTTATTGTGTTAGCGAAAGCCTTTATCTAGCCTTTGACCTCACAGACCCTAATCACAATCCCAATGACTGTTCCCGAATGGAATTGGACGGAATTATAGCTTCATGTCAATGCCAGACTGACGAAAACCAATACAATATTGTAAACTTCGGGCAGCACACCACAGAGCCTGATGTTAAATATCCCATGCAGCAATATCGAGCCGAACGGGTTGGAAATAGTATTGTTATTAGCAATTAGTGCTTCGGCTCCGCTCAGCAACCGTGCTTCGGCTCCACTCAGTAACTATACTTCGACTCGCTCGGCAAACCTGTTTCGGCTTCATTTGATAGACTTTTTAGTAAATGAATATTTTCGACTCCGCTGAGAATTAGCGGAGTCGAAAATATTTACATCTAGAATTTCACTGTGGCTCCTATCAGGAAATTTGTTGTGGCTTGTGGATAATAACCTGCGCCTTCAATTGTGCTCACACTTCCGGGATTGCTGTAATCATCGTCATAAGTATAAAAATAACCGTTGGAAATATATTTCACATTGAAAATATTATTGACCAAAGCCGAAAAAACTACTTCATTTATCCATGGGAGATTATCCAAAGTGTAAACTATATTCAAGTCATTGACAAAATAGGCATCTAGTTTTGAGGCTTCACTGTCAATATTACCCATATACTGCTCTCCAACAAATTTTGAAAGAAATCCTAACTGCAATTTTTTAATCGGTGAATACTCAAGCATATTCCCTGCAACCACTGAAGGTGAAAACGAAATATTTGTATCGCCGAGATTCACTAATTCACCATCACGTGAAGTGACAAAATCCACGTTCTTATTCGTGCTTAAAGCTATATTGGGAAGCGTTCTCAAGTTTTTCAAAAGCCGGATTTCGGCATCTATTTCTAGGCCTAATCTATAGCTTTTCCCGCTGCTGGTTCGCAATGCTGCACCCACATCATTCAATTCGCCTGAAAGCACGAGTTGATCTTTATAATTCATATAAAAAATATTGGTACTCACTTTTGTTTTAGGAGAAGCAAATCGCCAACCCAATTCAAAATCGTCGAGTTTTTCTGGCGTGGTAATGTCTTGCTCATAATCATTTCGAGAAGGTTCTCGATGTGCCTTTCCATAGGAAAAATAAAATTGGTTTCCAGCGTTCAATTTGTAAGTCAAACCAGCTTTTGGGTTGAAAAACGAATAGTTTTCGTCTATTTCCATCAAAACTAAATCTGAAGTAATTCCAGTGGTATTATAATTCAAAAATCGTCCTTGCAAATCGCCAAAAATGCTCCAGCTTTCATTGATTCTAAAGGTTGCCTTTGAAAAAACAGTAAACTCACTTTTTTCTCCATTGCTATCGTAATAATGATCTCGAATTTCTGAATTACTTGCATAACGCGCCCAGATTACTTCGCCGTAATGATCGCCCGTATAATAACTGTAAAATGCACCTCCGGTAAAGTCAATTTTATTGTTTTTGTAATTCACGTTTGCGTTCGCTGCGTAAAAATGGTTGTCTAACCAACGACGTCGAATTAAATCGGTTCTATTTATTGTGTCCCCTCCAATTAGTATAGGTTCAAATCCATAGATTTTGAATTTTTGATCCTCCTTATATTGTTCAAAATATCCAAGTCCTCTCGTATAATTAAAGGAAACATTCGTACTCCAGTTATTATCGAATCGTTGATTCCAAAGTAATTGATAGTGATTTTGCGCATAGTCATCTATTTCATTGTCATAAAACTGAACATTTCCATCTTCATCGGTGTACATTCCAGCCGTGTTGTAGGTTCTATCATTTTTAAGTTTTTCAGGATCTTCTAGGCCGTTCCAGGACTGATAAGTTATGTTCTTCCCTCCAAAAACTAAAGCTTTAATCAAGGTGTTATCATCGACAAAAGCCGCTTGAAGAAAATAAGATTTCAAGTCGGAAGTGGCTCTGTCGATATAACCATCAGATTTAATGGTTGACAATCTTCCAGCTAATTCGAAATGTTCGGAAAGCAAGCCAGTACTGAACTTGACGTTGTGTTTATGTGTGTTATAACTGCCGAAGGAATTTGAAATTTCGCCATACGCTTCGTTGGAAACAGCATCACTCAATAAATTCAAGCTTGCGCCAAAAGCTCCTGAACCATTGGTAGAAGTTCCCACGCCACGTTGCAATTGCAAACTTTGGACTGAGGAAGTGAAATCTGGCAGATTCACCCAAAACGTCCCTTGGCTTTCGGAATCGTTATACGGAATTCCATTAAGCGTGACATTTACTCGGGATGCATCGCTTCCACGAACCCGAATGTAAGTGTAACCCACACCAGCTCCAGCATCGCTCGTCGTAACTACCGAAGGTAAATAATTGAGCATATATGGGATGTCTTGACCGAGATTTCGTTTTTCAAGTTCTTTTTTGTCGAGATTTGAGTGGGTGATTGGCGAATCTGCTTCCACACGAATGGATTGTACCAGAACTTCGTCTAAGGCTTCTATTTTTGTGGAATCTTGCGTTTTTTTCTGAAGTGTTTCCTGTGCAGAAACCGTTATGCACAATGACGCAAAAACTGCGGAAATCAATAACTTTTTCATTCGTATAAATTATTAAATACAAATAAAAGGGGCGTTATTCTATGTTGTTAAATCATTTAAAACAAAAAACCCTGAAAATCCAATTAAATTGAATTTACAGGGTTTTCCATCGGACAAATTTTGTCCTTATTTCCCTTGGCAGCATTACCCGCCCAGGTTCTTTGGGTATAATCTCAGCTTTTCTTAATTCAGGATTATGGATTATGAATTATGAATTTTTCAATTCTGCATTCTTAATTCCGAATTCTTAATTAAAATCTGCACCCCTTTGAGATGTTCGGCAAAGATACAATACATTTTAGAATTTCTAGTTTGAAATTGAGATTTGGGATTTCAGAAAATTTATCTTTTTTAGGATATTATAAATACCTGTCCCTTTTAATATTAAATTTGAACAATGGCCAACTCTAGAAATAAATTCACTTTCAAGATAATCCTCAGCTACTTAGTTTTGGGCGCGCTGTCAGTTCTTGTCGGTCTCTTTTTGTATTCGGAGTTCGAAAAATTAACTTCCGAAAATGTCAAAACCATTGGAGAGAAAAAATTCGTAGAAACAGGTACATTAATAAATCTCGTTTATGAAGCTGACAGATTTGCAAGGCTTGCTCTTCTCACAGAGGAGGACAGTGATTTTGAAAAATATATGCTCACCACAGATTCTCTTTTTCTGAAAATAAAGGAAATAAAAGCCCTTTCCACCCTTGATTTTCAAAAAAAGCAACTGGACAGTGTAAAATCTATACTGATTGAAAAAAACCAAAATATTGAGCAACTTCGGATTTTGGGCTTAACAAATAAGAAAGATACTTCACTTGATGAAATAATGAGAGAAGTCCAAAAACTTGAAGCTTCCATAGGATGGATTTCGGTTGAAAGACTTTATAAAAACCCCTCGAAACTGAGCAAAAGAGAGCGCAAAATTTGGCAATCTTATGCAGATTACCTCAACAGCGATTCAGCACGTGACACTTCAACTGTGAAATCAAAAACGGTTGATTCCATGCTCACCGCTTCTCGATATATTGTTTCGGAAGCGAAAAAAAAGAACTCCCAAATAAGTGAGTCATTACGACAAAAAGAAAATGAACTCATTCGGAATGACTTAAATATTTCGGAACGTCTCAGAGAAATAATCGAAAGTTTTGATGCTGAAATTGCCAAGAATAACAACTTGGAAAACCAGATGCGCGAAGATTCCATAAAACGCACTGGTCAAATTTTAAAGTTTGCAGGAATTCTAGGTGGAATTGTGGTATTGCTTTTTTCCTATTTTATTCTTTCAGATTTTTTCAAAGCAGAAAGATTTAAAAAGAACTTAGAAGATTCTAAAGACTATGCTGAGTCACTTTTAAAAAGTAGAGAACAATTGATATCCACGGTTAGCCATGATCTAAAAACCCCATTAAATACTATAAGTGGCTATGCCGAATTGTTTGAAAACTCATCACTTTCAGAAAAGCAAAAATATTATTTAACGCAAATCACTTCCAGCTCGCATTTCATTTCACATTTGGTAGATGACTTATTGGATTATTCAAAATTGGAAGCAGGAAAGCTGCCAATAGAGCAGATACCGTTTTCATTGGAAAATATAGTTGTTGATGCCGGAAACGCTGTGAAGCAAGTGTATCTACTAAAACCAGTAGCTCTAAAAATTTCAATTTCGGATGCGGTACAAAATCGAATTTTTGAAAGTGATCCATTACGCATTCGTCAGATTATTAATAATTTGGTTGGAAACGCATTTAAATTCACAGAAAACGGAAGTGTTGAAATTAAAGTCGAACAAATTGAGAACAAGAATGAAATTTCGATCATTCAAATTTCCGTAATAGATACAGGAATAGGTATTTCAGCCGAAAAACAGAATCTTATTTTCAATGAATTTACCCAAGCCGAAACCGATATTGCGCATAAGTTTGGTGGTAGTGGCTTGGGGCTTTCTATTTCAAAAAAACTCACTGAACTTTTGGGCGGAACTCTAAAAGTTAAGAGTGTTTTGGGAGAAGGAAGTAATTTTACATTGACCATTCCTCTTAAAAATACTGAAAAAACTATTCGCAATAAACCAACAACTCCTAAAGCTTCCTTTGAGGAATTAAAAGGAATTATAATTGATGATGACAAGGCGATGCGGTCTCTTATTATGGAGTTATTGCAGCAGTTAGGAATTGAATCGCAATCCTTTAGTGGCTTTGAGAAATTTAAAAACTCCAAATTGAAATTCGAGTTCGACTTTATTTTAACCGATATACAAATGCCTGATATTGACGGATTTTCAGTAGTGGAAAATTTAAAAAACGGTAAAATCAATTTCTATAAAAACCAACCGATCATCGCAATGACAGGAAGTCGTGAACATTCTCGAAAAGATTATTTGATTAAAGGCTTTTCAGAAATGCTTTCAAAACCTTTCACAAATCAGGAACTAATTGAAGCACTTCAAAATATATTTCCTAAACAGAAATCTATTTCAGCGCCAATTGAAACCAAAATAAAAGTTTCGACCAAACCTACCCCAATTGAAGAAGCGAATAATGAAGTTTATGATCTTTCACTTTTGAAGTCCTTTGTGAATTCACCTGAAGCACTCCGCGAGGTACTTTCAGTTTTTGATACCCAAACGGACAAAGATTTGAAACATTTAAAAAAGGCCGTTGCAGATAAAAACATTCAACGTATTAAGGATACATCACACCGAATGTTAACGATGTTCCGTCAATTAAAAGCGGCCGAAGCCATTCCGATATTGGAAAAAATGGAAGCGTATTCTGAAAAGGACTCAAACGAAATGACAGAAGACTTGAACCAATTAATACTTAGGGCAAAAAGATTACAAGAGGCCTTAAAAACGAGTTATCCTTACAATTCAATACCATAATGTTCCAACTTGTTATAGAGAGTTTTACGAGTGATTTTCAATAGCTTCGCGGCTTTGGTTTTATTGAAATCAGCTTCTTTTAAGGCATTCAAAATAAGTTGTTTTTCATTGCTTTCCTTAGAAAAGTCTGAGGCGGGGGCTTTGTCTTTTTGAGAAAAAATTACTTCTCTCGGAATCACTTCCAAAGGAATTAAACTGGAATTGGTCAATAAAACAGATCGTTTTATTACATTTCTCAATTCACGCAGATTTCCTGGCCAATCGTAATTTTTGAAAGCCTCTTCTACTTCCTTGGAAAGTCCTAAGACCTCCTTTCCCAATGAACTATTTGCTTCATTCAAAAAGTATTCAATAAAAAGAAAAAGGTCTTCTTTTCGTTCGTGCAATGATGGAATACGAATAGAGAACTCATTTAACCGGTGATAAAGATCTTCCCTAAATCTCCGTTCTGCAACTGCCTCCAACAAATCTTCATTTGTTGCCGAAATGATTCGAACATCCACCTCTATTTCGGTATTACTACCCACAGGTTTTATTCTTCGCTCCTGCAATGCACGCAATAACTGAATTTGATTTTCATAGGATAGGTTTCCTACTTCATCTAGAAAAAGTGTACCTCCATCGGCGGCTTCAAAATGCCCTTTCTTATCGTTGATGGCACCTGTAAAACTCCCTTTTATGTGCCCAAAAAATTCACTAGCGGCAATTTCCTTTGGAATTGCTCCACAATCAACAGCAATAAAGTTTTCATTCTTTCTAGAACTGTAATTGTGAATGGCCTTTGCTGCAACTTCCTTTCCTGTTCCGCTCTCTCCCTGAATTAAAACACACATATCAGTGGGACCGACGAGTTTCAAATATTCATTAAACTTTTTGGATGTTTCACTTATTCCCATTACGAAATAGGGCTTTTCAGATTTTAATTTGGTCTGAAATAAATCGTTTTGTACCCGATTAATGGAATTGACTTGTTGTTTTGAAATATTGCTTTGAGAAGCATCTTCAATAATCATCAATAACTCCTCTGGTCGAAAAGGTTTGGAGATATAATCTAAAGCCCCTTTTTTAATGGCTTTTACTGCAGAATCCACTTCGGCATAACTTGTCATTAGGATCACTTTGGTTTTTGGAGAAACCTTTTGAGCATACTCCAAGAGTGCCAAACCAGAATCATCTGGAAGTTTTAAATCAGTAATTAAAAAATCACAATTAGTCTCCGTAAGTGCTTTTCTTCCGTGATCTCCTGTGAGAGACACCGAGATTTCGAAACCCTTCCTTTCTAAAAAGGAAGTTAGCATTTTCCCAAATGCCACATCATCTTCTATTATATGTATTCGCAACGCCATTATCAAATTTCAGAAAGTAAAAATAGCAAGGATAAATTGGGGCATTCTCTAAAGTTATCATAAAAAAAGGCACCCAAAAATGGATGCCTTTTCTCGAAGTATTGAATCTAAAATACCTGCAGCTTACTGCTTCTTTAATTCATTTTTAACCAACTCACCTTTTTTGTTTACTTTAACTGTTGCTTTTTTAGCATCAGGAGTTGCGAGTTCAAGTTTATATTCACCCTGAGCATTCACAAAAGCCTTAGAAATAGTGGCACCGTTAAAGTTTTTAGCTATGGCGTCCTTAACGGTTTGCGGTAAATCAGAAGTCTTTACTTCCTTATAATCTTGTACAGCCTCTGCAACTATTGCGTTTTCAGTATCTTGGGCAGCGATCAGTCTGCTTTCAACTTTTGCGTCTACAGTAGTTTGGGTTTGTTCATTCATTGCGGTTGGCTCTTTTTCGGCTTGAGCCGTTGCAGCGGTTAAACCTCCCAATAAAATGGCTGCACTTAAAATTAATCTTTTCATAACTTAATATTTTGTATTTATATATGTTTACAAGTTTGTTTGTTGAATTGTATATAGAAAAAGTAGTGCCATCAAACAAAAAGCCATGAAAGATTACCTTCATGTCTCTCTATCAGCTCTTTGATTTTATTCTAGAAAAAATTAAAAATTAGAAAACTGTGTAGAAATGGGGACAGGTGTGTAAAAAATACACACTTACTGTATAAATGCTAATCGATTTTTGGCGGCTTACGACTGGATTTTTTCAAGGCGTGTTCCTTCTTGGATTTTAACCGGCGTTCGATTGCACTTTTGGAAGGTTTTGATTTTTTTCGCTTTTTCGCAACCTTTAAATTTTGTTGAAGCAGATTTATAAGTCTTTCAATGACGATTGCCTTATTGCGATGTTGGCTACGAGTTTCGCCACATTGTAGTTTAATATTTCCTTCCGAAGAAATCTTTGAGCTCAATTTATCTCGAAGTCGTTCCTTTTCGATTTCAGAAAGGGCTTTTGAAGATTCAAAATCAAACGACACCTCAACTTTTGAGGCCGTTTTGTTCACGTGTTGCCCTCCAGGACCACTACTGCGAATGCCTTTAAAATTGAGTTCTGTCAATAAAATCTCGATGTCCATTAGGATTGATGTACTTCGTTTAATAGATCATTCACGGTTTTTACTGGATTGAATGTAATGAGCGGCACTTCCACAAAAACAGTATTCCAATTCGCCATCGCTCCGTTCCATAGTCCAGGAAGTTCTAGTGCTTTTATGGGTTTTCCTTGATATGATTTTTCCGAAATAAAGCCAGCATCTGGATCAGCGAACTCCAAGAGATTAAATTTCTCTCCATTATAATTACGGACACCACAAACCAAATCTACTGGATTAAAATGTGTGGCTCGGTCCACCAAGGCTTTCTGTTCAGGGTTATTAATGTCTATCTGTGACATTTCCACGATTTGGCGAGAAACTTCTCCCCTACTATTTTTTATAACAAATGGGCCTCCGCCAGGAGCTCCTGTGTTTTCGACAACGCCACAAATACGGATTGGGCGTTCCAAAATATTTAAAATCGAGTTTTTATTTTTTGGAACCTCTGTTATTCTTAACTCTTCTGAAATAAATTCAAAAGCATCATTCAATGATTCTTCCGAAGGACTTTCAGTTTTAAGGTCAGCAACAAGTGAGAAAATTTTCTGTTGAAGGGAAATCAGTTTTCCTGCCAAAACCTTTTTATGAAGAGCAACGACTTCTACATATTTTTCAGAAATCACATTATCGATGTTTTTGATAAAAATAACATCTGCATCCATTTCATTCAAATTTTGGAGCAATGCACCATGACCTGAAGGCCGGAAAATTAAATTTCTATTTTCATCCAAGAAAGGTTCATTATTCAGGGTTGCCGCAATGGTATCAGTCTTTTTTTTCTGAAAGGAATAGGAAATATTGAATTTCATTCCTGTTCTTTTCTCCACAAAATGCTGTATTTCTTCATGTCTTTTTCTGAATTTTACTTCGTGCTCTTCGGAAACAGTAAAATGCAAATGAGCCACTCCCTTTGAAGAGGAATAAAAAGCTGCTTCATATAATTGTTCTCCAAAAGCGGTAATATAATCGTTACCATTTTTATGAAATGGCACCAACCCTTTGGGAGTGTGACTATAGTTTAATCCATCTTCTCCAAGCATTTCTTGAACGAACAGTAAAAACATTTTTCCTTTTTCATAATCTGAAAATCTCGGAAACTTAGATTCCAGACTCTTAAAAACCTTGCCTGTAAATGGAAATTTTTCAAGTGAATCAAAAAATGTTTTTAAATCGCTATTCTTCTCCTTTTGAAGAAAATCATCTATATCATCGTTAGGATCATAAACGTCCAAAAAGCGATGTAAAAACTTGAACATGCGGGTTGCAGCGCCCGATGCGGGTACAAACTTTAACAGGTCCAAATTATCCTTTTGGGATTCAAAAAGATTGGCGTAATTCTGTTTTTCACTTTCTGAAAAAGCTTTAATACCATTTCCAACAGAAGTCGCTTCTATGACATTGGTAAACGGAATGCCCTTTTTGAAAATTTCGAGTTGACGCATTATTTCTACTTCGGAAAGCCCGTGGCTATTTATTTGCTGTTTATTCTTTTCGGTAAACATTTTCAATTTAATTTTTTTCTGCAATTTCCGTTTGTTCGTGTCGGTAAAAAACCATCGGCTCACAAAATACACAAAGAGCACTATCCCTTTAACAAGGTATCAATTATTTCAACTGCTTTATCAAACCTTTCTTCCTCGTTTCCAGTTAAAACTTGATATGGAAAATTGTTTTTTTTCAATTCGGCTTCGAAAATACGAAACATTTCTTCGCGAGCGTTCGGACGATCACGTAAAATATCGGGTTCCCACGGAGTATCAATATATGTCAATAAATAGAAGTTGGTGTCGTTCTTCGTTGCTTCATTTCTTATAAATTCAGGACAATACCCTTCGTAATAATATTCTGAATATACTTTTAACTCGAGCAAATTGGTGTCACAGATGAGTAGGTTATCAACCTTTTCAGAAACTTTTCTTTCAATCGCAAGTTGCCCTTTGGCAATGGGCAATAAATCTTTCTTGGCAACCAATTGCTTTTCTGTTTTCCATTTCTCTTCTAAGTATTCTCTCATAAATTCAGGAACCCAAAGCGTTTTGTAATGTGCTGCCAATTGTTTCGCCAAAGTGGTCTTTCCCGTGGATTCGGGGCCATATAAAACGACTTTTATCATTTCAGTAAACTGGTTTCAGGTATGTTCAGGTTCTGCTTCCACGCTCTATAACCATAAATCGAAATAACGATGAATAACAAAAATTGAAATGAAGTAAATATCAATCCCTTATAAAAATACAGGGGGAAGGAGATGATGTTTCCTAGAAGTAAAAACAGCCAGTTTTCTAATTTTTTTCGAGCCAATAACCACATTGCTACAAAAAATATAGCCGTAGTGAGCGTATCCACATAAGCGGTCCAACTATTCCATTTATCAAAAATTTTATAGATGATGAAAATAAAAATCAGAGTGCCAATAAAAATACCTACGCTAATTTGTTTTTCCTTGCTGTTGGTTTTCGTGATAGGTGTATAATGTTTCGAATCCACTTTTCGGGTCCAAAAATACCAACCGTAAATACTCATTAAAAAATAATAGGCATTGATTACCAAATCGCCCAAAAGACCATATACAGCCAATAGGTATACAAAAATGGCAGTGCTCAAAATACCCGTTGGGTAGATTAGGATATTGTCTTGCTTTGAAAACCACGCGCTTAGTATTCCAAAAACTACCGCAGTAATTTCCAGAAACACAATATGTGCTGGGACATTTTGATATTCAGAAAAAAACCAATCAAAAATGTGGCTCATATTCGCTTCGGTCCGATTTGACAATTTTTATGTAAAGTAATCCGCGTTCCACTGCTTCCAAAGCGATTTTCATTTCCCTTTGAAGGAGACTCATCACTTCATCATACTCACCATAAACTTGAGTGCTGAGTGGATTTTCCAAAACGGTAAGGCCTGAATTTCGGAGACTTTTAATGAAATTGATGATTGCAGGTTCCCAATCGTCCTGTAAGGGCGAGAGTGTTAATTCTACTGAAATTTTCATTTTTTCAATTTTTTCCAAATTTACAATTATAAAAAGTATTCAGTGGCAGTGGCGGTTGGCAGTTTTAGGCTTTCGTATTCAAAATTGCCATTGAAATTGAATATTTCCATTTTGAAATTTATTTGTTTTATGAAATTTGCCATTTGCTATTTGGAATTTGGAGTTTCATAAGCGGTTCCCATCACAATCATATCTGCTCCTGCACGATATGCCTCTTGTTTTTGGGATTCCGTTTTTATTCCACCGCCAACAATCAAGGGGATTTTTATAGCTTCCTTTACTTGAGAAATTATTTCAGGTTTTACAGGGATTTTTGCACCACTACCCGCTTCCAAATAAATAAGTTTAGCACCCATATATTGTCCTGCAAGCGCCGTGTCCACAATATTCTGAATATTTGTCTGTGACAACGGCTCGGTGGCAGTAACTTTTGAAACCGACGATATATTCCCGCCATCAATCAAAATATAACCCGTTGGAATTATTTCCAAAGAAGAATTTTTCAATTTCGCTATAGATCTCACTTGTTGTCCTACTAAATATTCTGCATTTCGTCCCGAAAGAAGAGTCAAAAATAAAAGAACATCTGCCAACAGAGTAATATGAGAATGGTCTCCAGGAAATAAAAATATAGGAAGTTTTGTTTTCTCTTTTAATGACTTTACGGTCTTTTCAGTTTCACCATTTATGACGCTACTTCCACCTACAAAAATGTGCGTGGTATTATTTGGAATAATTTTTAGAAAGGAATCCGTTTTGCCGTTATCGAATTTATCGGGATCAATCAATATGGCAAGCAATCTTTCATTCGCAGCAATCGATTTCAGAAAAGTTTGATAAAATTTTCCTTCCATTCAATTTCTCTTAGACATAAGGGCATAGGCACAGGTAAATCCTTCAAATTCGAGAAAATCAACATTATAGTTGGTCTCTTTCGCGCCATAAGTCACAGTGGCTGTGGTTTGCTTTTGATCTAAATCAAATTCGTCAACATCAATATGTTGAATAAAACTAACACTTTTTTCAGCAAAACTTTTAAAGAGCGATTCCTTTCCACACCAAACGATGGTTAATTTTCGCATTAAAGCATCCTCATTGGCGATGGTGCGATATTCTTCGATGGGTGTAAATTTATGAGCGATACGGAGAATTTTTTGCCGTTGTTTTTCTATGTCGATTCCCACTTCGTTATCACTAATTATAATAGCGGAAAAATGAAACGAATGCGTTATAGAAATATACTTATCATCATTTAAATGCGGTTTTCCGTTTTCGTCATAATATAAATCATGGTCGGTATAACCCGCAACGGCCAATAATTGACGGATACTCATAAACCCACGACGATGAAGTTCACTTTTCATATTCGCAACACGACCAGCACAATTTTTCGTTAACGTTATATTCTCTGAAAGCACTTCAAAAGATTCTTCAATTTTCCATATAAGAACTTCAGTCGTAGGGCTTACTGTTATAGTTTTATAAAGTGGCATAGGATTTTGAAGGATATTATGTATTTTTGCAGACTTAAATCAAAATTAGTTAATATCAACGAGTTTCCCGCCAATACGGGAATAAAAATCAAAATTTATGTCAACGAAAACAGTGCCTTACACAGCTTACAAAGTAAAAGATATTTCTCTGGCGGATTGGGGAAGAAAAGAAATTGAACTAGCGGAGGCAGAAATGCCAGGACTTATGAGTCTACGTGAAGAATATGGAAACGAACAACCATTGAAAGGTGCGCGTATTGCAGGCTGTTTGCACATGACTATTCAAACTGCAGTTCTTATTGAAACTTTAACTGCACTGGGAGCTGAAGTTACTTGGAGCTCGTGTAATATTTTTTCAACCCAAGACCACGCTGCTGCGGCTATTGCAGCTACTGGAGTTTCTGTGTATGCTTGGAAAGGGATGACCGAAGAGGAATTTGAATGGTGCATCGAACAAACCTTATTTTTCGGAGAAGATCGTAAACCTTTGAACATGATATTGGATGATGGTGGCGATCTTACCAATATGGTTTTAGATAAATATCCAGAACTTGCCGCTGCCGTGAAAGGTATTTCTGAAGAAACCACCACTGGTGTTCACAGATTGTACGAGCGCGTAAAAAAAGGCACGTTACCTATGCCAGCTATCAACATTAATGATAGTGTTACAAAAAGCAAATTCGATAACAAATACGGATGTCGTGAAAGCGCTGTGGATGCAATCCGTCGGGCGACAGATCTAATGCTAGCTGGTAAACGAGTAGTCGTTTGTGGTTATGGCGATGTTGGTAAAGGAACAGCCGCTTCTTTTAAAGGTGCGGGAAGTATTGTTACCGTTACCGAAATTGATCCGATTTGTGCGCTACAAGCTGCAATGGATGGATTTGAAGTGAAAAAATTAGAAACCGTTGTAGGCAATGCAGATATTGTAATTACCACTACAGGAAACAAAGACATCGTTCGTGGCGAACACTTTGAAGCGATGAAGGACAAGACTGTTGTTTGCAACATTGGCCACTTTGACAATGAGATTGCTGTTGCTTGGTTAAAGAAAAACCACGGTAGTACTCACGTTGAAATTAAGCCACAAGTTGATAAATATACTATTGACGGAAAGGATATTATTCTTTTAGCTGAGGGTAGATTGGTAAACCTTGGTTGCGCTACTGGCCACCCAAGCTTTGTTATGAGTAACAGTTTTACCAACCAAACTTTG